>CAZXHP010000110.1:0-10787 GCA_964639655.1 uncultured Mariniphaga sp. | reverse complement strand
ACAAAAATGCCCAGTAATGCACCGATTACCGCGCCAAAAAAGGAGATGAGCCAGCCTTCGAATAAAAATATTTTACGGATGAGTTGGGAGTCGGCGCCCATACTGCGTAAAATGAAAAGGTCTTCTTTTTTATCGATAATTAACATGGACAAACTTCCCAGCATATTAAAAGATGCCACGATTAAAATAAAAACCAGGATAAGATAGGAAGCCCATTTTTCTGTTTTCATGGTGCGAAAAACCAGATCGTGCTGTTGGTGTTTGTTTTTCACGTGAAACGAATCGCCGAGTATATCCTGAATTTCTTTCTGAAGTTTTTTGGCATTTACTTTCGGATCAATTCCCAGTTCTACTGCAGATACGCGGTTTTCGCTTTCGAACAGATTGGCGGCAAAATGGTACGGAACAATCATGTATTTGGAGTCGATCTCTTCCAAAACCGAAAAAACGCCTGCCGGGAAAATGTAATCGAAGTTGAGCGAGCGGGCCAGATTAACTGACGCCTGTCTCCCCTTTTTCGGCACAAAAATGCGAATAGGATCCACAAATGAAAGTCCCAGGCCCAGGTTGTATGCAACTCCCTGACCTACAACGGCATAATCCATTCCTTTGTCTTTCAGCATAAAAACACCATCCACCATCAGGGTATCTATGTTGGTGTAATTGGAGTAGTTCTCCGGCACACCTTTTACAATGGCCGGGTATTGCTGACTTCCGTATTTCAGCAGGGCAACCTCTTCAATCACTTCGGAATAATGCAAAACACCCGGAAGGTTTTTTATCTCTTCAAAACGACTGTCGGCAGGGACGAACATTTTTCCATGGGCCGCCGTAATTTTCAGATCGGGATCAAAATTGCTGAAAAAGGTTTCTATCAGGCTGTTAAACCCGTTAAAAACCGAAAGCACAATAACAAGCGCCATGGTTCCCACAATAATTCCGGCTACTGAAATGGCCGAAATAATGTTGATGATGTTTTGTTTCTTTTTGGAAAACAAATACCGCAGCGCTATGAAAAGTGGTAAATTCAATCTCTTTTTTCTGAATAAACGGTGATTTACAAATTTTATTGAAGCTTATTTGTGCAGCAAATCGTCGATATGATCGATGTAATCGAGGCTGTCGTCGATGTAAAACTCCAGTTCCGGAATAATCCGCACGCTTTTGCCAATCCTCCGGCCCAGTTCTCCCCTGAGCGATTTTCCATTCATCTGAATTTCGCTTAAAATTTCGTTTGCAAATTCCGAAGGGTAAATGCTGAGATAAATCCGGGCAATTCCCATGTCTTTTGTAACCCTTACAATGGTTACGCTAATGAGTTTTCCGTGGTATTTCGATTTGTTGAGTTGCAGTAAAATGTCGGCCATTTCGCGTTGAACGAGTCGTGAGATTTTATTTTGTCTTGTGCTGAATTGTTCCATGACGTATGTTGTTTCCGGTTTCAAACTGGGCCAAAATTACAAACTTTTATCCTTTGTACCTTAGAAAAGAAATTCAATGTGACTTTAATTCTTTATTTTGTAAAAGGAGATTGAAAACTGGTAAGGAAAAAGAAACTTCCCGTTCGGTGGGACATCCCTATTTTTCAGCAGAAAGCTTCGTCACCGCATTCCGCAGGTCTTCGTCGGGTTTTATAATGTTGTAGTTTTCCCAGAAGTTTGGGTCGTAACTTCCAATCATTTCCACAAAAATATCGCGCTGGCCAAAAGATTCGTCACGGCCAAAGCGTTTTAGTTCTGTGGCCTGAATATCGGTAACCAGCAGGTCGGAAACACTGTGAAATTCAGAATTGATATTTTCCCGGCGGCTCCGGATTTTAAATTTGATGGAAGCCTGTGCTGTTGCGAGTTGCCATTTGCCCTGGTAGCGCTGGTAATTCACCTGATATTCTACAAACGAAGGACGCGCTTTAACGCCTGGTGGCGTGCGTTTTACCAGAACAGGTGCGGCCTTTCGAAGTCCGTTTCGGTCGAATCCGTAACGGGCATAAACAATGGCAAACGTTTCGCGGTGAACAAACAATTCGCCCACAAATCCATGAAAATCTGCACCCGATATCGGCTCAAATTCAAGTATATAAACCGGATTCTCGTTGTACCAGATTACCCGGCTGATTTTATACTTGTAAAGATGTTGATAAGCTTCGTCGATAAATGATTCCATAGTTTTTACCACATCCAGTTGGGTAATGGTGAACGGGCCCCCCTGCAGTTTAAAGTTCATCCATTTGAAAGGCTGTACATCAGGGCTTTGTCTTCCTTTTAACAGCCGTACCAAATCGTTTCTGAAGCTGTTTACATACGGCGCTTTCAGAATTTCGATTACCGCTTCGGAAACGTTAATGTAACCGCCATCCTGCCGAACGGTTTCGCGGTAAAAGCCGGTCATCAGTTTGTTGTATGAAGTGTAATTGTTTTCGAGGTTTGCCCTGATGTTTTCAAGCAGTTTTTCAGGTGTGGTGGCTGTAACTTTTACTTCGCGAATACGAATAGAAATGGGTTCCAGAAAAATTAAATCTTCGTCCAGAAGCAGGTTTGCAGGAATAAAAAGCTGGGCGTAACCCATATTTGAAACCACCAGTGTATCGTTAATATACTGCGGATGTAATTTTAGCAGAAATTCGCCGTCGGTGTTGGTGATGGTGCCAACGGGTTGGTTAAAAACCGAAACTGATGCGTAACTGATGGGGAATTCTTTTTTGCGGTCGAGAATTTTGCCTGAAAGGAAAAAATATTTTACAGGAATGCTGTCGGAAACATTAATTTCGTGTGCTTCTGTATCTTTTTGTTTTGTGATGACAACCTGGTTTTCGAGCTCTGTAAACTGAAATTCATTTGGATTAAAAAGTTCGTTTAGCACGGAATACAATGATTTTTCAATAACCTGTATGGTGTGTGTTTTTCCTGCATCAATCAAAGACGCATCGTATGAAAAATAGACTCTGGCCTGCCAGCTAATTTGGTCTAAAATAGTTGTTAGCGGCTGGTTTTCAACCTGAATGGAAATTCGACGTTCAAAAACAGAACCATCCTGCTGCTGTCCGGCGGAACGAAAACTCAGCAACAGGATGGAAACAAATACCCAAATAAATTTAGCAAGCATTAAAATATTTTTTTCAACTCAAACGAGGTTTTATACTCCTCTCCTTCGCGTAATACGGTAATTTTAATTTTTTTGTTTTCCCTGCTTTGCAGCAACAGGTTGATATCGTTTAATTCGAGCGACTGGTGGTTGCTGTTGTTCAGTGAAAGAATCTGGTCGTTTACCTGCAATCCGGCATAATGGGCAGGCGAGTTTTCGCGAATATCGGTAATGGTGAAAATGGGTAGGCCTGGCATCGGGTTTATCACCTCCATGCCGCTCATGTTGTAATTGAAATCTTCTCTTACACGATAGGTTGGTCTGAGCGTCATCCGGCTGTTGCGGTAGTCGATGGTAACCACAAAACGCCTGAGAATTTCAGCGCCGATGGTGCCGTTGCGATCGTTGGAAGATATCAGTTGGTCAATCAGTTCTGAGTTGGGAAAAGCAACAATGGGTTTTGGCAATACCAACGGACCCACCCAAAGTCCGTCAATCCGTCCTTTGGTACCGTATAAATCGCCGTTCAAGCCTCTTCCCAAAAAAGTTTCGATATGGTTTTGCGGAATATCAATCCGTTCATCCGATTTTTCAGAAAGCCACAAAGCATCGCTGGCGCCGGTGTCAACCAGCAGTTTTACCGGAACTTCCTGCAGGTCTTCGGTAACAATACTGGTGCGTACAAACGGTTTGTTTCCGTCGAAATGCAGCGGCAGGATAATGTCTTTTTTCCGATCGCGGTATTTGTGGTGTTCCGGGCGGTACAGGGTTAGTTTTTCGCTGGAATAATCGATTTTAACAACATAATCTTTAAACAGGTTGAATCCGATAAGGCCGTGAACCGGAAGCCCGAGCATGTGTGAAATCTGGAAGTTTTCGTCAATAATCATCTGAATTTCCTGGTTCCAGGCAGTAAGCCCGTTGAGTTTAATGCTGTTGTTGGCCGAACGGTAGGCTGTTAATTCGTGCCCTTCGCCCAAACCCTGTATCTGAACCGGCATCAAATAATTCAGATTCAGTTTATTCACAAAAGGCAACTCGGTAATTATGGGAAAACGTACTCCGGTATCCAGAATAAAATTCAGGGTATCCGATTCGTTAATGGTAACCGGAATGATAATCAGATTGCTGGCTGATTTAAAATTGATCGTAATCGATTTTTCACGCGGATCGTCGAACAGAAAACCACGGTTTGCACTCTGAAATTGTTGTGTGTTTTCATAGCCCATACTCTCATCTAATGGCACGTAGTCCCTCACAACCAGTATATTATCTTCAATCTCAAAAAGAAGATAAAAATCCTTCATCAGTTTGTCCAGCACATACTTTATTGGCCGGTTCGAAATGTTAAGGTTCACTTTTTTACCTGAAACGATACTGGAGTTATAGGAATAATCCAGGTTCAGGTAATTGCAGATTTTTTCAATGACATCTGAGAGCGGTTCATCTTCAGCATAAATGCTGATGTTTTGGTCGAGCACCTGCTGGTTGGGCTGCTGTGTATAACCTGTTTGCGGCCTAATCAACATTACAGCCAGCACAATTGCCAGTACCAATCCGATTTTTGTTTCAATTGTTTTCATGACCTTGAGTTTTACTTGTTCAATGTTTCGTTTTCAGATAAAATGTACATATCGTTTTCCTGTTCAAGATGTAATCCGAAAGTAAGTTGGATTACGTTCAGAATAAAATCTACCGGTTTTTTTTCGAATTGAGCGGTTAAAACTAGGTTTTCTATGTATTCTCCTTTGATTTGAATATCAGAATGATATGTTTTATTAAGCTGCCAAACTACCTCGTTAAGCGGCGTATTTTCAAATACCAGGTTATGCGTTTTCCAGGCCAGGTAGTTGGCATCGGTATTCTTGGTTTTTTCCAGTTTTCCGGGTGAATTCAGCAGGATACCTTTTTCGCCGGGGTTTAGCAAAATTTCAGCGGTTTCCTGAGTGTTCAGTTTTTCGCTGCAAACCACCTGCACTTTCCCGGTTTCCACCACTACCTCCACCGTTTCGTTTTCGGGGTAGGCATTCACGTTAAACGAGGTTCCGAGCACTTTCACCTGTGCGTTTCCGGCATTTATAATGAAAGGTTTTCCGGGGTCGGGAACCACATCGAAAAATGCTTCGCCGGAGATGGTTACCTCGCGCACACCGTATTCGAATTTTTTAGGAAACTGCAGTTTCGAGTTGCTGTTTAGCGCCACCACTGTGCCGTCGGGCAGAATATATTGGTTGACCACCTGTTTTTCAGCCGAAATAATTTCGCTGTAAATGCCGTTTTGTTGATTTCTGATACCGAAATAGTATCCTGCAACTCCAACCAGAAAAGCCAGAACAAGAATGGCAGCGTATTTATAAAATGTTGAAATGAAGAGTTTTCGCTGTTTTTCCTGTGGAAGAATAACGCCGACTTCGGTTCGGATACGCTGTTGCGTTTTTTCCCAGGCTGATTTGGAACTAAAACGTTTCAGTTTGTAAAAATAGTCGGTTTTTTCGAGCAAAATTTTTGCTTCCTGCAGTTCACGCCTGTTTTGTTCCGATTGGGCAACCCATGTTTCCACTGCTTCTTGTTCAGCAGCGCTGGTTTCATGGGCCAGATATTTGGCTACCAGGTCCCATCCGGGTTTTTCTATGGAATGTTTTGTTTTCATCTGTTAAAATGACAAACGTCTTAAAATTTACCCTGAAACAGATTTAAATTTTTTTAGAAAATAACCAGAAAATCGCGTAGTTTTTCGCGTAAAGTTTTCATTGCCAGACCCATTTGTGTTTCAACGGTTTTGATCGAAATGTTTAGTTTTTCGGCAATTTCCCGATATTTTAATCCTTCCTGCCTGTTTAACCTGAATATCTCCTGTCGTTTTTCCGGAAGTTCGGCAATGCTCTCTTCCATTTTCTGAAACAATTCGGTGTGGGTTTCAAAATTGTCGTTAAGTGCAGCGGATTCAGTTTCAGCTAAAAATTTTTGGGAATAATCTTTTTTAATTTTGTTGTGTTTGATGTAATTCAGACACTGGTTTTTGACGGCTCTGAACAAATAATGTTTCACCGAAGTTTCAATCTCTGTTTTTTTTCGTTTTTCCCATAAACGTACAAATAAATCCTGAACGATTTCTTCGGCAGTTGAGTCGTTTTTTAGTATCCGGGTGGCATAAAGACACAAATGCGGGTAATAGTGGCGGAAAAGCGCTTCAAATGCTTTCTCGTCACCTGTTTTTATTTTTTCGAAAAGAATTTGTTCTTCCTGCCTGTTCATTTCTGTTTACCTGAATTACCGATTGACTAATGTAGTAAAAACAGGTTGATTTTCAGAATAGACAGCAACAAATTAAATAATAATACCGGTGAGCAAATGAACGACCAGTAAAAATCCGCAAATCACAACAAAAAGTGTGAGCACAACAGAAATGAGCGACGAAGATTTGTAGGTTTGCCGGTTGATTTGGGTTTCTACTTTTTTGTACTGGAAATAGGCGAAAAAGGCAAGAATAACACCCAGGGTAACCATACCGGTTCCCACCTTTGCCGAAAAATCTTCTGAGAAGGTAATGTTAAGGTCTTCGAGCATGGTGGCCACTTCCTTCAAAAACAGACCGAACTTAACAATCACAAAGCCAAGACCCATCAAGGCAATAGAAGTCCGAATCCAGGCAAGGAAGGTGCGTTCATTGGCCAGGTGTTCGCGGAGTTTAGTCTCATTTCTTTCTTCACTCATTTTTCCGTTTTTTGTTGACTTCGTCAGTTTTCTGCACAAATATAGGAAATTAGATTTTGCCAATTCCGTTGAAATAATTAGTTTTGCACACCCTTTTCCGCAAGGGGAAAAGCCCGGGTGGCGGAATTGGTAGACGCGCTGGATTCAAAATCCAGTTCTGGCAACAGAGTGCGGGTTCGATTCCCGCCCCGGGTACGAAAAAGCCGCTTAACTGATTGAAGGTTAAGCGGTTTTGTTTTTGATGAGACCAAATAGAAGACCATGTTCCGACTTCAACCCAATCTGTTTTGTCCAGACAAACCACATCCAGCGGTTATATATTTGTGAAAAATCATAGCATATTACACCCAAAAAGCCTTTGTCTGGACAAACCACCCTCAGCGTGGCGCAGGTTACAGAGAGAGAAAAAGGGGCTGCAAGCAGGAATTTGAATACCTTAAACCAACAGAATCAGTATTTTGGCATTTTTTTCATGGGAAAACATGTTATTATTTAGAATTAATCTAAATAATACAACTCTTTTTTACTGAATCTTATTAACATACAGTGACTTACGGAATACAACTAACTCAATATAAAATTAAGATTTTATTTTTACCGTTTGAAGATTTTGTAACTCGACAATTGCCGTAAAAATTTTAATAAGTTGTTCTGCCGAAAAGCTTCGTTCGTTTAAACGACGGTAAAAATGAGATTCCGACATACCGGCACGTTTAAAAACATCTCTTTTATTTACGTTGCTAAGCCTTACAAGGACAGGTAGTTCCTTTTGAAGCTTTTCAAACTCTTCGGCTTTTTTGTATAACTGACCTAATTTCATGCTGTTGTTTTTTAAGGATATTAAAGTCTGCTTTCTCTTTCAATTTTATCTAACATTTGAAGCTGTCTTTTAATCATTGTTACTGCTACTTCTGGTTGCCATTTTTGAAACCGTCTGATTTCATCTTTTAACTGCATTACAGCATCAGCTACCAGCTTTCCGGTTGCTGAATCGATGGGACTACCCAAATTTTCGCGCGAAGTAAAAATGTCATCCTCTGTGTATCCACCACGTGAATAACCTTTTAAATTCCCGGATTCAGACGTAAATCCATCCCGGACAACATAAATGGCATCCCTGATTCCCTGATCGTTTAATACTATATTTTTTGGCGTTATTCCGTCAATTACCATTTGGGGCGTTGAACCCAAAAGGCCTTCCATGCTAACTTTATCCAGGGTGCCTGCTCTTCGGTGGGTTTCAAAAGCATCAATAAGCGGTTTTATTTTTTTGTTTTTGGTTCCTTCCTGGGGCACAACATACTCCCCGGCGTGAACGATTCCGGCCGGTTGGTATTTGCCTCCGGGACCGGTGAACCCACCTGTATCAAATTTGGGAATCAATTTGTTAAAGGCTACGGTAACAGCTGCTGCAGCAGCCGCTGCAAGTATGGCACCCAATGGAGGGGGAACAGAAGCTAAAAGTTTGGAAACTTGTGCAGCAACGGCTTCAGCCAGGTAAGCTTTTATTTTATCGCGGATAACGTTAAGTATTGCCCGGCCTGCTTCTTCAGTTGTTTTAGCGTTTTCAACTGCAGCCATACCTGTTTCAAAGGCTGCAAACAAGGCTGCTTCTTTTTCAGCTTCACGGGCTTCTGTTTTTTCAATTCCTGCTTTTATCGTGGCCTGGGTTTCTTTGTCAAGATTCTGAATGTAGTTGTCTAAATGTTCGCTCATTTCTGCATCGATGTCAGCAAACATCTGGCGTTCATCTGCAGTAATTTTCTCAGTCATTTGGGCAGACAATACCATCATTTCATTAAATTGCTGTTGCCATGCCAGTTTTTTATCTATTATTTGGCCTTCGATGGTAATTATATCTTCACCATGACGGCTATACAATTCGCGCATGGCAGTAAGATGTGCCAGTTCAAGAGCATATTGTTCCTGGTTGAATTGTTCTTTTGTCAGGTTTTTTTGAAGATATTGTTGTTTAAGGAGGTTTTGTTCCTGTGCAAATGCGGATTCAAGCGCATTTTTAGTGGCTGAAAAATTAGTTTGCCCCATTGCTGAGGATGTGCCTTCACCGGTGAGTTTCCCTTCATCTTTCAATAAAGTATAAAGCCGACGGCGAACTGTGGTAGTGTTTTGAAGCGCTGAAACCTCTGCATCTTTCATTCCTTTGTAAGCAGCAACCATTTTGTCCAGTTGTTCATCCGTTGTTTTTCCGGTACCGGTTAAGGCTTCTGCATAGAGTTTAACGGCTTCGGATGCACCGTCGATTTCTGTTTTCAATCGCTGCAGCTCTTCCTGCCTTTTTTTCGTCAGCTCGGGCGAAGCGCCCACACTTTGTTGTTTTATAATAAATTGCAGCGATTCGTACTGTTTTACCTGCTCATTGTAGGCTGTGGCGTGGGCTTTCGTTTCGCTGTCGATGTCCTTCATTATTTCCAGCAAACGTTCTTTGCTTAGTCGGGTTTGCTGCGTGGTCAGCATCAGTTCAGCTTCATAGTTTTGGCGGGCTATTTGCGTGCGTTTTTTAGCCAGTTCCTCTTCAATTTCAATCCGGCGTTCGGCTGCTTTTTTCCTCACTTCATCGGTCAGGCTTACATTCCGGGCAACATCTTCTGTTTCCAGGATTTCCATACGGTAATCCGCCTCGATTAAAGAAAGCGCCCTGTTTTTGGCTTGCAGATCGTCTAAAATGATTTGGTATTCGCGGCCAACCCGGACAGCTTCACGCATGTTGGTTAAAAAATTGCTCCAGTCACCTGCTGCAATGGTTCTGAAAAATTCATCGGTGGCGCCCTTCATTCCGCCCATAAAAACATCCCACTGGGTGCCCAGGGTATCGGTTGCCGAAACAACGGCATCGAAAGCCTTTTTTGCAGCCACAACAATAGTGGCAAAACCAAAAGCCGGCAATAACCCTTTTGCCTGGCCAAGTAACCTTTGCATAGGTGATTGCCACTGACCGGTTTCAATTTTTGCTTTACTGATTTCATTTTTCAGCAATGAAGCGTTTTTTGCGGCCTCTTTAAACTCCTTGCTGTTCCGGTCCATCACCTTCATTTCGTTGTTGAGCTTTCGCTGGGCCGTGGTGAGGTCTTTGATGGAGGCCCCGGAGAGGTTCTTCAGCACCTTTTGAACAGAAAAAACTTCTTTTTTGTACTGCCCCATTTCCTTATTAACTTCTCTCAACTCCTTTTCTTTCTCTTTAAAACCGGCCAAATCGTTTGCTTTCCTGAGCTTTTTCATTTCTTCGCGAAGGGTGCCGGCGCGTTTGCTCAATGCATCGAGCTGGTCTTCTGCCTGTTTGCCGTTAAGTACTACGCTGCTGCGTGCGGTGTAATCAGCCATTGTTTTCTGTTTTAATTTGTTGTACAATTCTTATCGTAAAATCCCTTAGAAAATCACTCATGGTTAGCCCAAATCCGGAGGCTACCTTTTCAATTGCTTCACGGTCCCGGGCAGTGAGCCGGAATCCAATGAATTCTGTTTTTCGTTCTGTTGTCATCTCTTTTTTTGGTGAAGGTGGAAAATGTTTAACATCGCGGCAAGGACAAATTTTCACGTGTAATGATCTGCTTTTTTTTAAGGCCTGCATGTGTCCTTTCGGGTTCGGTTTTCTTTCGGCAACTTAGGGGTATTGTTTAATTTAAAATTTTTGCAAAAATGAAAAACGGAATGATTTTACACGTGTATCCCCACACTAAAAAGGGTGGGGCAGTTCTTGAGTTATTAAATAGCCTGGCACCTGGTAGCGACATTCAGGTAATGCCACGGAAAAAGGCATTAAAGCCAAAAGGACCGAAATTAACAGGGCCGGGGAAAGCAAACGAAACCCGGGAAACGGTAAAAATTAGCGACACAACCGAACGGGGCAAAGCGTTAATAGTGCTTCTTAAAGAAGCCAGTAAAACAGGCGCCAACGGGGTTTTTATTTCGAAAATGACTTCTGCGGAAACTCCAAAAAATGAAAAAGCGCCGGCAGACGACAGTCCCAGTCTGGC
>CAZXHP010000109.1:3868-12715 GCA_964639655.1 uncultured Mariniphaga sp. | reverse complement strand
AAATGTGCCTCCAGGTAGTAACACAGAAAGTAATTCCAAAAGGCTTATGCTAAAATTATCTGTAATTGTTTTCATTAGATATTACAAGGATTTTAAAACTGATTTTCCCGAAAATGGTTCTGAATTCTTCAATTAAACCGCTCAATATTAAAAAGAAAAAAGAAGTGAGAATCCACATTCGGTCTTTTACTTTGGCTCCGTCGTCGGTAAACCATTTCCAGAGGTCGAGGTAGTTGCTTTTTTCATCATTCAGTGAAAAATGCTGTCTAATATTTCTTCCCGTAATAATAATTAAACTGAAACCTGGTTTTTACTCTAAACACAAAGTACCAGTTCCAAAAATTTATTTCAACCGGGCGTTAGACAATTCAATATCTGCCGTTGCCCACGCTTCAGCTAATTGTTCGGAAATTTCAGCAGCTTTTTGCGAATTATTTAATTTTTGGTTAGCCAGTTCCAACCCGTGCAAAGCCCACCCGTTTTTGGGGAATATTTCCAAATCTTCCTCAAAAGTTTGAATGGCATCTGCATATTTTTCAGCTTCAATCTGAACGGCGCCCAAATGGTGCCTCACCGAAAAAAACCAGTCGGGCGGTTCGTTGTAATTTAATTCATCTTCCATTTTTACCGCCTCTTTTAATAAAGAAATGCTTTCTTCATAATGATCTTCACTGGCCAGTATTTCAGCCTCCAAAACATATTGAGCGATATTTACCAGGTTAATGGCATCATTCAAATCCCATACAGTTATTTCTTTAATGGATGGATCTCGGGCGAATGTATTTAACCTTGATAATTCTTCTTTTGCATTCCCGATATTTCCCAGGCCAAGAAATGCCATTCCCCTTGCATAGGACTGAATGGCTTCGGGATAGGCCAGCGATTTAAATTCATTTTCCATTTCCAGTATTTCGTTCCATTTTCCAAATTTTACCAGTACATACCAGGGAATGGTATAGTAATGCTGGAGTGTACCCCAACCAGGTTCCTGCATGATTTGCTTATTTGTGTTTTCAGCTAACTTAAGGGCCGCGTCGATTCCCCATTTACTGTTTCCTTCGAGGGTTGCGGTTGCAGCCAGAAAATGGTAGTTGTGCGGAAAATAGGCCAGCGGATAAACTCCCTGCGCATTACATGCCGAGACATAAGAATCGTCGGCATCGATTGCCCGGAAATTGGCAAGTGAACCTTTGTGGTAATCTCCGGTACGGATATAAATATGCGATGGCATGTGAAGCAGATGACCTGCGGCCGGTACAAGTCCTTCATCATATAATTGTGCACTGTATAATCCCCTTTCCGGAGTATTGGATGCTTCAACCGTATGAATGTAATAATGATGCGCCCCCGGATGTTTGGGGTTAATGGCAAAAACCTGTTCCAGCGTTGAAATGATTTCGGGAGTCCAGTCCCTTGGATTGCCTTTTTTATCCCATAAATCCCAGGGATGCAAGTTCATTAACGATTCAGCATATAGCGTTCCGATGTCGGCATCCTGCGGAAACGATTTAAAAACAGATTTCAGCGCCCCGGAATAGGCAATGTCAAGGTGACTTCTGTCCTCAACCGGCTCTTTTACATAGCGGTTTGCCAAAGCTTCAATCAGTTCTTTTTCCTTCGGCGTACAATTGTCTGCGGATAATTCCAAAGCTTTTTGGATGGCTTCATAAGCCCGTTCGTAATTGTCGCTTTCCATTCCTGCATTGTAATTTGGACCCAAAACGTAGGCATACCCCCAGTGGGCCATCGCGCAATCCGGGTCGAGTTTGGTGGCGTAATAGAACGACCGGGCAGCCTCGGCATGATTGAATCCGTAAGCCAGCACCAGTCCCTGGTTAAAGTACTGCTGCACCAAAGGATTTTCTGTAGTAATCGGAAAATCCAGTACATCATAACCCTCAAAAAGCGGTGCTTCGTTATCCGAATTATACCAGTCCCTGTCGGTTGACACAAAAGCACATGTAACGGTAGTGTACTGGTAAACCTTTTTCGGTTTACCCTGAGTGCATCCGAATGCAATGAACAAAAGGATGCCAAAAATGATAAAATTGTTTTTCATTTCAATTAATTTTTAATTTTCCAATAGATGGATTTACAACTTCTATATTATTCATAATGAGCAAAAATTATTTTTAATATTTATTGTAGTACGTCTTAATTTTTGAAATCAAGATAAGTATCAAAAAATGGAAGCATATCATTCAAGGCTCTTCCGTCATCTGTCCATAATTTGTTCCCATGGTCACCAATATACTCCTCAGCATAGTGCTCTATACCCAAGTTCTCTAACTTCTTGCTAAATGCCAAACATGTTATGGGAATTAAATTAGCACCTTCATTTCTACCCCAATCAAGTTTTAATGCCTTTAATGTTCTTAATTCTTCTATGTGATTGTCAACCATTCCAACAGGAGATTTTTCGTGCCATGTTTTTATCACATCATAATTTATAATAAAGCTATCTTTTACGTACTCATACGGGAGGTCAACATAGTATGGAGGTTTTTCTATATTAGGAGTGTATGCTCTTCCAATTGCAATGACGGCATTTGGCCAAAAATTAGACCTTCCCGTTATTAATTCTTCCCGAGTTATTTCATTAATTCTTTTATAGGAACCCGCTCTAATTCCATGTTCTTCTACAGGTGCATCCAATACTGCTGGTGAAAGTGCATAAACCGAGGAAAAGACATCAGGAAATAGCATTCCCATTTTTATTGCACCCAATCCGCCCATGGAATGGCCGGCAACACCCCGGCTGTCTTTGTTCGGTATTGTCCGATAATTTTTGTCAACATGTGCAACAAGGTCTTTACCTGTAAAATCTGCCCATTTGCCAGTCAGGGTTGAGTTTGTATAAAAGCTACCCCTATACAGAGTATATTGGTCTGGCATTACTACTATGACAGGCTTTATTTTGTTTGTTGCAATAGCCTTATCTAATAATTTATCAAATTTATCATCGGAAATCATGAGGCTATCACTCCAGGTAAATCCATGTAAATAATAGATTACAGGATATCTTTTGTTACTTTCTTCATATCCAGGTGGAAGATAAATTGTAACTCTCCTAGTTGGATTTTCACCTCCCGGATTTTCCAGTAATTCGGAATACAGATGGTCTACCACAACTATCCCAGACGGATTTTGAGCAGTTAGCGAATTTATGGCGAGGAAAAAACCAAATACTGCAAATAATGTAAGTTTTCCAGAATGAATATTTACATTTTTTCTTTTCATTTTAACCTCCTGTTTATTTAATTGTTAACTCCATTTTTTTCTACTGATTGCTTTGCATTTCAGCCACTTTTTTCAATACATGTTTAGTCAGTTCCTTCATCTCATGTTCAGGACTAAAATCAATTAACCGGGCGTCTTCATCAACTATTACTGTATGTCCGGGTGGCATAAAAAATACACCGCCTGCTTCTACTACAACTTCTTTTTTGTTTTTGTCGATAATCCGTATTTTCCCTTTTTCCAGATAGCCCCAGTGCGGTACCTGGCAAAGATCATCTTTCAGGCCAACTAAAAATGGTGAATAATCGGTGCCCGCAAGCGGTTCATTTATAGCCACAGCTAGTCCGCCCCATCCTCCAACCAAATTTACAACGTTGCCTTTGGGGAAATCTTCTTTTGAAATTTGAATAGGCCCTGTATATTCATCAGGGTTTAATACTACTTCATGTGATTCATGTTTTTGAGACAAACCGGGTAAACTGCAAAAAAGGGCAAATAATACTATCAGCACCTTCATTTTTTCAATTGTTTTCATTTTTTTAATTTTTAAATAGTTAAACATCTTTTAATCTTTAAATCGTCGTTACAAATTTCCAACAAACAATGTTGCAATACTTATCACTTATGTTGAAATGATTATAAATTTTGTCGAATATGACTTGATTTATTTACTTTCTATTGTTATTCTGAAACTAGCCGGACAAGAATTGAAAAACTATCCCTGACCTTATGGCAGTAATTCAGAATAATCTTTAAGTATCCCGGAATTTTTCATCAATTCTGTCAAATAATTAAAATCGACGTCTGAATTTTTCCTGTTTGCCAGAACTTTTGTTCTATCCCAATCCCGGGTTGCTCCAATTTCATCACCCAGCTTATACCTGCATAATCCCCTTATTGCCAGTAAAGTTCCATCATTAGGAAGGAAGGTGATACCCCGATTGAAATATTTTAGCGCTTTTTCAGGTTGATTTTTTACGAATAGTGCCTGATTCCCTTTATCCAGGTACTTTTTTGCAATTTCAACAAAATTATCATCAGGATAAAGTTTGAATACAACCGAAACCTCGTTTGCCATTGCAACGGTTTCTCCGTTTATACTTCCCGGTGTCCACTTTCCACCAGTACTTTTCAGCGCCCGTATAACTTCATAGTCGATTGCATAGGATACACTGTTAATAACCTCAATGTCTTCGAGTTTTCCTTCCGGTGTAATTACAAATCCTACTACAACTGTTCCTTGTTGTCGCCATTTTAAATCTGGTGCAGGGTATTTCACTCTTTTCTGAATGAAAGCATTAATAGAATTTGGAACTTCTCCTTTAAAAGTTGGTGGAGTAACATCCATTTCTTTTGACTCCTGGTTTTGACTGGTTGCGATAACTGCTATCAACATACCTGTTAAAAAAAATACACATGTTTTCATGGCACAAAATTTTTTAAGTGATAAATAAATTAATTGTCACAGCAAGATTACCACGGTTTGAAAAGGATGACTTTCACTATTTTTTCAATTCCTTTCAGTAGTTGGGATTGTCAAAAAATTGCCTGGACTATTATTGCATAAAAGGGTATTAAAAACCGGATTAAAACGCTGAATGTTTAATGCTTACGCGTTTCATTGGGAGCAAAGCCAAATTCTTCTCTGAAAGCCCTGCTAAACCATGAAGGATCATTGAATCCGACTTCGTAGGCTACTTCAGCGATTGTTTTTTCGCTTGTCAGGATCAATTCTTTAGCTTTTTGTAAACGTACGGAACGGATAAAAACAGCAGTGGATTTACCTGTAACTGCTTTGAGTTTCCGGTAGAGTTGTGATTCGCTTAATTGAAGACTGTGTGAAAGGTGTTTTGAACCAAAAAAATCATTGCTCATATCATCATGGATGATTCTGATTACATTTTGAAGAAACTTTGTTTCAGGGTTTGCCGTTCGTTTTGCCAGAATATTGGCAAAACCATCGTTTTCAAACTTTTGGAGCATTTTTTTTCGTAACTGTACCAATTGATCGAGGCGGGTGAATAATTCAGCTTTTACAAATGGTTTGGTGAGATATGCGTCAGCACCATAATTAAGTCCAGCCAAACGATCTTCCTGAGTGGCTTTGGCAGTAAGCAAAATGATTGGAATATGATTGGTCCGTTCATCTGATTTTAAGGTTGAGCATACTTCAAAACCACTTTTACCGGGCATCATTACATCACAAATAACAATATCGGGTATTTTTTCAAAAGCCATTTTAATACCGCTTATTCCGTCGCCGGCATGCAGGGTTTGGTACCTGCCGCTGAGACAGGATTTTAAATAATGTGCAACATCTGCATTATCTTCAACAATTAAAACAACCGGTAAATCATCATTATTGACAGAAGGTGGTTCTGGATATTTCATTTCGTTTTGCAAAACCGTGGATTGCATTTGAACTGCAGGATAAACCTCAGATACCTTTTGAGCATTTCTATTGACCGGTAACCGAACGATAAATTCACTTCCCTTCCCTGGTTTGCTCTTAACTTCGATTGCACCTTTCATCAATTCAACCAGTTCTTTTGTAAGGGAGAGTCCGATACCACTCCCATCTCCCCTACCGGAAGCGGAAGTATCGGCCTGATAAAAACGGTCGAATATATTTGGTAAAACCTTCTCTGAAATGCCTGGCCCATTATCAATTACCTTCACAATGAACGATTCAGTTTTATTTTCCGTAATCCGGTTTATATGTACTATTATCTTTCCATTCGGCTGAGTAAATTTAATTGCATTGGATAGTAAGTTGGAGACCACAACAGAAAATTTATCAGGATCGAAATCAGTGATTAATTTGTCAATTTCAGCATATACCGTGAGATTGATATGCTTTTCCCTGGCTAACGACTGAAAACTTTCACAAACATATTTGACAAACGGAATAATATCAGCCTGCACAAGTTGCAGTTGCAAACTTCCGCTTTCCAATTTAGCTAAATCGAGCATTTGATTAACAAGGCGCAACAAGTTCTCGCTATTGCGCTGTATCATTTTAAGTGATTCTTCAGTTCTGTCCGGATGTTTATTCCCAATATTTGCCTGTATGGCCCCTGCCATTCCCATAATAACAGTAAGTGGGGTTCGAAATTCGTGTGTGATGTTGGTGTAAAACCTCGACTTGAACATATTAAGTTCAGCCAGATGGGCTGCTTTTTGCTGAAGCCTGAGCCGCTTCATCTCATAATGGCGAAGGGATACAATTATTCCCAGAGCTAATATGCCATACAGGCTTAAAGCCCACCATGTTTGCCACCAGGGAGGAAGAACAACAAACTGCAACGTAACAGGCGTTTCATTCCATACCCCATCATTATTGGAACCTTTTACACTAAAATCATATTTCCCGGGACGAAGGTTGCTAAAAGTAACGAATCTCCTGTTACCTATAAAAGTCCAATCCTTGCCAAGCTGGTCCAGTTTGCAGGCATACTGATTTTTCGAAGGCGATGCATAATCAAGCGCTGCAAATGAAAAAGTAACCGTATTTTGGTCGTACTTCAGATTTAATCCTTTTTCAGTATTCGGGTATTCTGCTTTTCCCATTCCTTTTACCTCTATTCCAGAAATAACAACAGGAGGAATAAATTGGTTAGTAAATATCCGGAGAGCGAAGGGATCAAACCACAATAATCCTTTTGTACTTCCAAAAAACAATTCACCCTTAGCATTTTTAAAATAAGCCCCGGCATTGAATTCGTTCGAAGGAAGTCCGTCAGTTGTTGAATAATTTTTAAAGGTCTTATTGGTAATATCAAAGCGTGATATTCCGCCATTTGTACTCAGCCAGAAAAAATTATTCCCCTCCTCCAAAATTCCATAAATTACGTGATTAGGAAGGCCTTCTTTTTCAGTGAAGTATTCAAATTTCCCGGTATTTTTATTGAAAATGTTCAATCCATTATCCGTACCTATAAGCAATCTGGCAGAGTCAAGTGTGGTCATACAATAAATACGATTTGAGCTTAGGCTTTCTGAATTATTGGGAATGCGCGTGTAATGAGTAAATTTTTCATCCCCGGGATGATACTGATTCAATCCACCCGCCGTACCGATCCAAAATTTAGCCTGATCATCTTCAAAAAATTTCCATACATCATTATGGCTCAAGCTATTCGGGTCATCCTGGATATGTTTGTATTGTGTAAACCTTATCTTCTGAATATTTATGTTGTACCTGAACTTAACAATTCCATCCCCATCTGTGCCCACCCATATATCTCCATGACTATCTTTGTAAGTCGTTAATATTCTTTGGTTTAGAGACAGTGCGTCATAAGCATCATTAACAAGCGAAGTAAATTGCTCCTTAACCTTATCAAATATTACGAGTCCTCCGCCAAAGGTTCCGAGCAAAAGTTGTTCATTCTCCAGTTCTGTTACAGACATAATCGTATTGTACTTAAAACTTTGATCAGCGACTTCATTCCAATAATTTTTAAAGATTTTTTTCCTTTTGTCAAATTTTATCAGGCCTGCATCGCTGCCAATCCAAAGTACATCATTATTATCGTCATATACCGACATTATTATTTCGTTTTCCAGGCTGTTAGGTAATCCCTCAATCTTCTGAAAATAATTAAATGATTCAGTACTCCTGTTAAATAAATTAACACCACCAGCAGAAGTGCCAATCCATACAAGTCCTGATCGATCTTCAAATATGGAGAGCACGAAATTATTGGAAAGGCTTTTTTGATTTGATGCAGAAAAAATATGACTTGTAAATGACAATTCACCAGGGTTTTTATAATCAGTAATCTTTTTTTTGGAAACATTCAGGCCTGCCTTGGTTCCTACCCAAAGATAGCCAATACTGTCCTCAGTAATCGTACAAATATTATTGCACAAAAGGCCGTTTGAACCATAATTTTCATATTCGAAATGAATAATATTTTCCAGGTTTTCATAATGAACAAACATCCCTAAGTCATCGGTAGCAATCCATAAATTTTGTTGCTTGTCAATATAAAATGCATTGATTACACAGCCATTTAAAAGTTCTGAAGAAGATCCCATGTCAAATTCTGAAAAACGTTCACTTTCAGAATCAAAACAGATAATTCCTCTTCCAGCCGTTCCAATTAAAAATCGGTTATGGTAAAAGGTAATATCATTGATGTCGTTTTTAATCTGGGATTTACCGATAATAACCGGGTGAGAAGTAATTAACAATGAATCGTTTTGAAGTTGTTCAATTTTATATAAAAATCCGTTACGGGTTCCTATCCAAATAATTCCATTCCGGTCTTCATAAATTGCTTTTACATTCAGGAATTCATCAGGCGTTAAATGAATTCGCTTAAACGATCCGGATATATAATTAAACAGGTTAAGCCCTCCTCCATCCGTTCCAACCCACAACCGCTCTTTAGAATCAAAAAATAATTTTTCTACCCGGTTATCTGACAGACTGCTATCATTGTCAATCTCATTTTTAAATATTAAAAATTCATATCCATTAAACCTGTTTAGACCGTTTGCAGTGGCAAACCAAATATACCCTTTTTTATCCTGGGCAATGGAAGGAACTGAACTTTGGGATAATCCATCATCGATGGTGAGCCTTCTGAATTTGAAAGA
>CAZXHP010000109.1:0-3768 GCA_964639655.1 uncultured Mariniphaga sp. | reverse complement strand
CCGCAATCAAAAGCAGTTTCTGATATGGTTAATGAGCTTTGTCGTAAAATTTCCATGGCCTTTTTCAGCCGAACCTGATTGATAAACTGGCTTACAGATGATTTTGTTATTTTTTTTACTTTCAGGTGAAGGTTCGAACGGCTCATGCTCATTTTGCGCGCCAGTTCGGAAACGCCAAACTGCGCATTGGTCAGATTGGATTCCACAATTTCTGTAAGCCGATCCAGAAAATGCTGATCCGAGATAGAATTCCCGTTCATATTAATTATTTATCATAAATTATTCATTGTGAAACCGATACAAGTTACTATAAATAATTAAGACAAACAACTCTTTAAATAATAACTGTTTCTTTAAAAAATGGTTTGAACAAGTGTTTCTATAACCTCATACCATTCTTTCACCTTTCAAACTTCAGCCAATCAATTCCTGCCATATTACCCGGTTTTGCGTTGGCATCCGCACCTAATATTTTAACCGATAAAATGTGTTCTCCTTTTGTGAGTGCGTGTGTTCCCAATTTAACCTGTTCTGTAATCACTCCATCTGTATGGAAACCATTAAAGCGGGGACCAACCGGAACACCGTTCAGAAACAATTGAAGGATACCGTAATCGGGCGCTTTTGTGAGTTGTGCCGAAATATTGTACCTGCCGTCTTCATTTAAAATAAACCGGGTAAAAAGTTCGTCTCCGGTTTTACCGTGCCGCCACCACAACTGACTGTCGTCGCTCCAGCCAAAATTACCCGATTGAGAGCCTGCCGTGCCCGATGGAACCTGCATAACTTCAAAATGTTCGCCTTCTATTGTTCCATTTTCATTCACTACCGGCGGATAAATATCAGAACGTTCCAGCGCCACTGTATTCTGAACTGCTTCCACATCGGGTTTTACGTTCGTTTCCACTCCGGACAGCGCGTACCAGAACGACGACATGGCAAAATTAACTGTTGTTTTCACCCAATGCCACATTTCAATATTGGAACTGATTTCCTGGCGAAAAGGAATGGCATCGAGCGTTCGGTAACGCATGTTCACGGTCATTCCCGGGTGGAAATTTCCAGCGCCGGTGGGCTGCGCAATAAACGGATGCGTAAACTTCTCGGGGCGGCACCACGCATAGCCGTAATAATCTTCGGTACCGGTTCCTATAAACGATGGAAATTCCTCTCCATCCACAAATATTTTCTCGTCACCTTCGCCCCACCAGGCATCGGCTGTATTAAAAATGGTAAGTGCATCACCAACATATACCCCCTGCCCTTTCAAATCCACATAATTCACATCGAAATGCCACTCGTGGTTTTCCAGTTCCGGGTCGCTTGCCGTATGAATCTGATAGTGCTCGTGCCAGGCAGCCCCAAAATACATGCTGTTTTTTTTCCATTTGTAATTGTCCAAACCGGCAGAAGCATTCACCGTTATGGTTTCTTGTCCGTAGTTGATAAATTCAATTTCCACATTCTCTTTAAACGGCATCAGCCAGAACGACTCCATTTTTCCATCCTCAGAAACTTTGGTGTACCATGTTTTTGACGGGAAAATCTGATAACCTGTGCCAAAAAACTCGCCCGCCGGAATCCAGACGGTTTTTTCGCCGTCGAAAGAAATGGAAAGCACCGTGGAACGAAGGGCTTGCGGAAGGTTTTCACTTTCAAGTTTTGCCGACAAATAAGATACCGCTTTTCCTGAACCTTCAAAATTGAATGTCAATGCTTTACCCGGCTCCAGAGTTTTCTTCTCCGTCAGATCAGCATCGGTGAATCCTGAAAAATCCGCCAGCAGCAGTTGCCCGGTAGCTGAAATCAGTTCGCGGTTTCGTTCAATCACATCTAAAGAGAAGCTTTCCACCTGAATTTCAGGCTTGTAAGTGCGATAGCAAATGTTGTAATAAATGCTTGGCCGCCAGCGGTTATTTTCAAACCGCACGGCATCGCATTCATAAGTAATTTTGCAATTTTTTGCATAAGGAATCGGAAGGTACAAATTATGTCCGCGTCTTTCGTATTCGGTTTCGGGCGAAACGGAGGCAGCCAGTGGTTCCGAAGCCACCATTTCGCCACTCAGTAATTCCAGAATGTCGCCCTCAATTACTGGCTCGGGCTGGTTATCGATATAAATCCGAACTATTCCGTCGGCTGCTCCTTCGCCGGCAAAAGTCATCCACCAGCGCACCACGGCGCCCGGACCTTCGGCGTCGAACAGCACAAATTCACGCCGGCCATTGTTATCTTCTTCGCGGATAAACTGCGTGTAGTCGTCGTTGGCAAACCAGCCTGGCTCATCCGGCCCGGTACTTTTCCGGTCGTAACTGCTGAACTGTTTCAGCGTATAAGGTTGTTCCGGCAAGCGGGTTAAAACTTCCCGGTCGGTCATCTCTGCCAGCAACGATTCCAGTGTTACTTTTTTACTGTTGCACGAAGAAAAAATAAAAGCGACAATAATTCCGATTAATAAAAAAGAACGGTTCATAATTTTATGTTTTTATTTTAAAGCGAAAGGTACAAAAATCATCAGTCACAATTTCAACCGTATTCCGATTTTTGAAAGCAACGCCGCAAAACCAATCATGGCAAACGCCCAAACAACCGACCCCGCAATAACAAGTAACGGACTTTCCAGGTGTTTGTAAAAAAGCAGGGGAAAACCGGTCATCCACACGGTATAATAAATGATGTCGGGTGCCAGGTAGGTAGTCAGCGAATTTTGTCCGGCCGGTTTAAAAACCGCGCTCCAACGGGTTCTTCCCCACACATCAATTATCAAATATAACAGCACAAACAGCAGAATAGTGATTCCGGTGCAAATGAGTCCCCAACTGGGCGTAGCTTTTATTTTTGAAATGATAAACCAGTTGCGCAGCACAAAACCGGCAGCCAGCATTAAAATACCGAGCAATGCTCCGGCAGTTGCAAATTTTCTCCATTGTTCCGAACCGGTTTTCCGCAGCATTAAACTGAAAAATAGTCCGGAAACAACCAGCAACGGCGTGTTTCCGCCGATGAGCACACCAAAAACAGGTTGTAAAAAATTCAGAAACGAAAGCATTCCCGTTTGCGAAAAAATATTCAGCGCCAGAAACAACAGCCAGAACAACCCTGTTTTCAGCAGGTTTTCTTTTGCCACCAGGAAAGCCAGTGCCGTGGCAAAATAACCCCAGCCAATCAATCCCAGAATTCCCCACCAGCCGGTTGTCAGCCAGCCAGGATTTTCAGTTGTTCCGCTTCTGAAAATAAATACCAGAACAATCAGTCCGGCAATCCCCAATCCTTTCAGGCCAAGGGCTACTTTTTGGGAAATATTTTTGTAAAGGTTCCAAACCAAAAAAACCGATATGTACATCAGAATGGCCCAAAGGTTTTTGTTCATTCCGGTTAATTCAGAATTCAACCGTGAAACATTCAGCATTAATACTCCGATTATTAGTAAGCTTATTGTCCGGGTAAAAATATGCAGAACTACTTGTCGGGTAGATTCCCCTTTTTTCCTGCGGCTTTGCACAGCAAACGGTACGGCCATTCCAACCATAAACAGGAAACCGGGGAAAACCCAGTCGGCCAGTCCCATACCATCGAAACCGGCATCGGTGTGGCCGAGCCACCAGGGTACGTTTTTCATGTACAAATCGTTTACGAACAGCATCAGAAAAAGGGTGATCCCCCGCATGATATCGATGGTAAGGACACGTTTCATTGAATTGTTTAATCTTTGGCCCGAATATAGAAAAATTCATTAACAAATTTCATTTTGATGCACCAGACATAGCC
>CAZXHP010000108.1:0-12757 GCA_964639655.1 uncultured Mariniphaga sp. | reverse complement strand
CGCAGGGAATTGTACACGGAACGACCATTACGTTGCTGAATGCTGCCCGTTTTCACGCCAAAGGTACTGTTGCCGGAAAAATATTTGTATCGAGTGGACTGGGGGGAATGTCGGGCGCTCAGCCAAAAGCAGCAGTCATTGCCGGAATGGTTGCCGTGGTAGCAGAAATTAATCCGAAGGCACTGAAAAAGCGGCACCAGCAAGGCTGGGTTGATGAAGTTTTTTCTGAATTGGATGAATTGATTTCACGAATGCTGGTTGCCCAAAAAGGCAAAGAGGCAGTTTCGCTGGCCTACCAGGGAAATGTAGTGGATTTGTGGGAGAAACTGGCGAAGGAAAATATAAAAATTGATTTGGGTTCCGACCAGACTTCGTTGCACAATCCGTTTGCCGGCGGATACTATCCGGCGGGTTTGTCGTTTGAAAAAGCCAACACGATGATGGCTTCAAATCCGGAACTTTTTAAAGAAAAAGTGTATCATTCACTAAAACGACAGGTTGCAGCAATCAACAAATTAGCAGAAAAAGGCATGTATTTTTTTGATTACGGCAATGCGTTTTTGCTGGAAGCCAGTCGTGCTGGTGCAGAAATTTATGATGATCGGGGAGGATTCCGTTATCCGTCGTATGTTCAGGACATTATGGGACCGTTGTTTTTCGATTACGGTTTTGGACCATTTCGCTGGGTTTGTACTTCAGGAGGGCCCGAAGATTTAGAAAAGACAGACCAGATTGCAGCGGAAGTTTTAACTGTATTGGCAGAAAAAGCTCCGGCTGAAATTAAACTTCAAATGGAAGATAACCTCCACTGGATAAAACAAGCTGGTACAAATAAACTGGTGGTGGGGTCGCAGGCCAGAATTTTATATGCCGATTGTACCGGCAGAATTCAAATTGCCCGTGCTTTCAATGAAGCCATTCAAAAAGGAGAAATTTCTGCGCCAATTGTTTTGGGGCGCGATCACCACGATGTTTCGGGTACCGATTCGCCCTACCGGGAAACGTCAAACATTTACGATGGCTCGGCACTTACGGCTGATATGGCCGTTCAGAATTTTGCGGGCGACAGTTTCAGGGGCGCCACCTGGGTGTCGCTGCACAATGGCGGTGGAGTAGGGTGGGGCGAGGTAATTAACGGCGGCTTTGGCCTCACCATTGACGGGTCGGATGACGCTGAAAGACGTTTGAAGATGATGCTGCACTGGGATGTAAACAACGGCATTGCCCGCAGGAGCTGGGCGCGCAACAAACCGGCCCGCTTTGCCATTGAACAGGCAATGAAGGTGAATCCGAAGTTGAAGGTAACATTGGCAAACGATACGGATGAAGATTTGATGGAAAAGCTTTTTGAGTGAATTTAGTAACTAAAATAGATTAGTTTCATAAGTATATCGATGGTAAATTTACAGTACCATTTAACAATTTACAAGTTTAGTCATGAAGAAAATTTGGATACTACTATTTAGTTTAGCGTTAATTGCCATTCAGGGTTTTGGTTATCAGGACAATAACAAAAATAAACTAAACTCATCTGAATTAAAACCCCGTATAGTTGTTTTAACTGATGTTTCTTCATGGGAACCCGATGACAGCGAATCACTGGTGAGGCTACTCGTTCATGCCGATTTATTTGAAATTGAAGGGTTAATTTATACCACCGGCTGGAGTCTTTCGGAAACCCGTGACGATTTCTTTCAACTCATCCACGATGCCATCGATGCGTATGAAAAGGATTTACCGAATCTCATGAAGCGATCCGGTCAAACCGGGTTTTCAGAAGATGAATCCCGGCAAACCATCGGATATTGGCCCAGCCCCAACTATCTGCGGGAACAAACCATGTTTGGCAGCAAAAAAAGAGGTATGGATCAAATTGGAAAAGACAATATTTCGGATGGTAGTAACCATATTATTCAACTGGCCGATGAAAACGATGAGCGGCCGCTTTGGATTTTAGTTTGGGGAGGCGGCAACACAGTAGCGCAGGCTATCTGGCAGGTGCAACAGGAACGAAATGAAAAGGAATTAAAATCGTTTTTGCACAAAATCCCTGTCTATACCATTACCGATCAGGACAGATCTTATGAAAGCGGGACACCTTTTGACATCAGTTCTCACCAATGGATGCGCAGGGAGTTTGAAAAAGATTTGCTGTTTTTCTGGGATGAGTGTGCCTGGAAACACCAGAATGGTACCGGCCGTGAAAACTGGGATAAATACGAATTCCATATTCAAAGTCATGGTAACCTGGGCAAGGTTTATCCAAAATATAAATTCGGAGTTGAAGGCGATACACCTTCATTTTTTCATGTAATGCCTAATGGACTGAATAATCCATTGGAACCCGGCCAGGTGGGTTGGGCCGGCTATTTCGAATGGGGGTTGGGACCCGATGAAACAACGTATGCCTATACAAACCACGAAGGAGAAGCCTGGGAAATCTGCACAAAATATTTCGATTATTTCTACCCGGCCACATTCAATAATTTTGCCGCGCGCATGGATTGGGCAAACGAAGGAAAAGGAAACCGCAACCCTGTTGTTGTTGTTAAAGGAGAAAAAGGCTTTGCCCCCATTGAGGTGGAAAAGAAAACAGGTAAAAAAATTACATTGAACGCATCAAAATCATTCGATCCCGATGATGATCAACTGAACGTTAAATGGTGGATATTGCCTGAAGCTGGAACCTATCAGAAGGAAATACCAATTCCGGATAAAAATGCTGAAAAAATTACCATTGAAATACCTTCTGATTCGGCAGGAAAAACTTTTCATGTAATTTGTGAAGTAACCGATAACGGAGAACCTAACCTTACCAGCTACCGGCGAATCATAATTCATTCGAAAAAATAGAATTAGAAAATAAAACTGATTTTATGACCAATTTCCAGAATAATAACCGGAAAGTTTACAAGGTTGGAAGTTTATGCGGTTTAAAAACCCTTGTTGATCTAAAGACAACAGGTTTACATTATTAAATTGGTTTATCCGACGGAAAATTGTTGCAAACCTTGTTATTTATTCTGAAAAAATCAGCGAATAGGGCCGGTCAATTTCGCGGCGAAGTTCATCTATTCCAATATTCCGGCTTTTGCGGATGGTTTCACGTCCATCGAAAAACACAAGAATTGTAGGAGCTGCAAAAACCTGATGCTGACCGGCCACATCGGGTAAAACATCTGATTTGATGTAGGCCAGTTTGACCTGTGGAAATTCTTTCACAATCAAATCTGCTACTTTGGGCTTCAAAACTTTACATACGTTGCAGGCTTCGGTTGAGAAATAACCCAACAAGGCAGGCTCTTCCTGTTTCAGTTTGTTGAATTCTTCCGGTGATTGAATTTCGGTAAACATTTTTTGCGAATTTAAAACTGGCCGGTGCGCAGCATCACCAGGGTACAGTTTTCCACGGTTTTTATACCGGCTGCGTCGAGTTTTTCCTTTAACTCATGGTTTTCTGCACCCGGATTAAAAATTACCCGTTGTGGTTTCAGATTGAGAATATCCTTATAATATTCAGGCTGACGTTGGGGGCTTAAATACAGCGTTACAGTGTGGATATCCTCTTCCTGTGGAAATTTGGTTTGAAAAGTAACTCCGTTTACCTGTCCGGCACGTTTTGCCACCGCAACTACCTCGTGTTCATATTCCCTGAGCATACGTATTGCTTTGTTGGAATAGCGTACAGGTCTGGTACTTGCGCCAATTACCAGGGTTTTTTTATTTTCTGCCTTCATCACTTTCCAGTTTTTTGAATCAAAATCACAGCCAGCGCCGAAATGCCTTCTTCCCTGCCTTCGAATCCCAACCGTTCGGTAGTGGTGGCTTTCACTGAGATTTGCTCTGCGTCAATTCCGAGAACTTCAGCCATCACTTTTTTCATTTCCGGAATAAACGGTTTCAATTTCGGTTGCTGTGCACTTACCGTGGAATCGATATTTACAATTTCGAACCCTGCATTTTTTACCAATGCAGCCGTTTCTTTTAACAGAATTTTACTGTCGATGTTTTTAAATTGTTCCGAATTATCGGGGAAATGAGTACCGATATCGCCCAGATTAACCGCTCCGAGCAGCGCGTCGCAGACGGCATGAATTAACACATCGCCGTCGGAATGGGCCACGGTACCTTTGTGGTGTGGGATTAAAATTCCTCCCAGCCACAGGGTTTCCCCTTCTGCAAGGCGGTGAACGTCATATCCCTGTCCGATTCGAATCATTTCTAACGCTGATTTCCAAAAGCTTCCACGTCAAATGAAAGGGTAAACCGCAATGTATTGGCCAGTGGATGGTTTTGTTGTGTCGGCAGTAAATATGAAAAATCAAGTGCAAAAACATTCATTCTGAAACCAGCACCGGCGGTCAAAAATTTCCGGTTTCCCTTGTTTTCGTGTTCGTAAAAGTAACCGGCACGCAACGCAAACTGGTTGTTGTACCAGTATTCCACACCTACCGATAAATTGATTTCCTGAAGTTCCTCTCTCATACCGCCGGGGGCATCGCCAAAAGATGAAAAAATACCGGCAATTACCGATTTGTCTGATCCAAAAAAATCTGTAATTACTTCATCATCCTGGAATATAGTCGTGTCTTTTGGAGGAGTTGGAACCAATAATTTATTGGCTTCAACCGCAAACGTAAATTTATTGTATTGGTCAAGTTCGGTGGTATATGCTGCACCTAATTTTAAAGTTGTAGGAATGAAATATTTTTCCGCGTCTTCTGTATATGATATTTTTGCTCCGATATTTTGAATATTTATTCCAGCTGAAAAAATATTATCCTTTCTATTAGCTCTGTACTCATTATAGTAGTAAAAGGCAACGTCTGCAGCATAGGAATTCCCGGGTCGCGATTCTACACCTCCAATGAGTTGTCCTCCGGAGATGTCAGAACGAATATAGCGAATAGCTACTGATCCTGAAAAGACATTGGATAATAAACGGGAGTAACCCAGATCGATAGAAAATTCATTTGGAACGATTTGCATTCCTTCTACACCGTATTCATCCCTGGTAACCAATTGTCCGAGGTCAAAATACCTTAACGAACTACTCACCGTCTGCATGTCATCAAGTTTTTTATACCCCACTAGATAAGCCAGGTTCATATCGTCAATAAGAGCGCGCAACCAGGGTGAATAGGAAAGGCTAACTCCCATGTCGCTTTCAATAAACGCATATTTTGCCGGATTCCAGTGCTGCGAACTCAGGTCGGGAGTAGTTCCCACACCGGCGTCGCCCATACCGCCGGCCCTGGAGTCGGGTGTGATGGATAGAAAAGGAACTGCTGTTGTAATAGTGTTTGACCCGATAATACTTCCCTGACTAAATGTATTAATGGCATAAAACACACCTAGAATTGCAATAAAAATAAAACGTACTGATTTGATCATAATTTTTTAAAAATTGAGCGTTGCAAATATAAGAATTGTAGCCGATGCAACAATTAATCTAAAATGAGAGAACGGTGGTTTTTCTGAAAAAGTACATCTTGGTAAAAAAATCATCGTGCCACAATTAATTTTCCTGATTTTGAGGTAATCAACCCGTCGGTATTCCGGGCAGTAACCCGGCAGATATAAATGCCGCTGCGCATTTGTATTTTTGCTTCATTTAAATCCCATCTCACCGCATTGCTCACTGTACCGCTGGAACCCACCTGCGTGGTGAAATAATCGATACGGCTTCCATTCAGGTCAAACACCTCAAATAAAACGTCGAGAATGGCGTCGGCCTGGTTGTGATTGAACGTGAAAAAAGTATAGTCGGAAACCGGGTTGGGATAATTGGTCACCTGCGAGATTTCAAATTCTCCGGTTACTTCAAATTCGATTTCAGCTTCCGTTGAGTTGTTTGCCACGTCCCACGCCTTTAATTTTAAGGTATGCCTGCCTTCCGGAAGGTTTTTCAGTGGATACCTGATGGTACCACTGGTGAAATCTCCCTTATTCGACTGGTAATAATTGTTAAGCACCATAACGTTGGAATAGTCATTATTTAAAACAGCGGTAATGTCGTGCCCGATTCCGGAGCCCGCGGTGTTAATGCCATTTTCATCCGACAGAAAAGCCAGCAGGGTAGGGTTTTTGCTCACTTTTCCCCCGGGTGAAAAATCGGAAGAATCCATAAAAAGTTCAATTTGCGGTCCTTCGTTATCGTTAACCTGGAAGCCCGAACCTCCGATAAAAAAATTTTCGAATGCACCATGAGCATCTGTTTCTTCACTTTGGGCATAATAAATAATTTTGCCGGTACCCAAATTGTAAGAAATATCTTTCGGAATTACAAAACTGAAAGAAAAATCGCCGTTGGTAACTTCGGCTTGCCCTTTATAAATCACATTCTCCTGTACTTTAAAATTCATTGGTGTTCCGCCCGCATTTCCCCGTGTTTTCATAACCATAGCCTTGTCGTAAACTGTTGGAGAAATTGTTCCTGAGAAATTACTCAGCTTATTTCCGTTTTGGTCGCCAACATATCCGCTTACAGTTACTTGTTGCAAAGCGCCGACGGTGTCGGGAGAAAGCGTTGCATCGTGACCGTTGATGGCGCTGGTAAATACACGATGGCGCGGGTAGGATAGTTTTAATGCCGGATCGGCCAGGAGACTGAAATTTCTTTTGTTGATGGTGTTGATGGTGTTGATTTTTGCCAGCCGCATAATATCTCCCATCCGGTAATTTTCGCCATTTCCGTTTTTTTCGAACACAGCATTGTAGAAACTCCGGCTGAGCAGATAGTTGGAGTAGGCAAACACCAGCCGCGTGGTAGAGAATAAACCAATCCCCCCTCCTGTGGCATTAAACAGCACGTATTCTCCTGCCGATGTTTCGTTGGCATCAAAACGGCTGAATTCGCAGGTCGCCGTTACAAAAATGAGCAGGTTTTTGGCATTCGACCACGAATTGATATGGCTGATATCGAGCACTCTTTCGTCGGCCAGAAACCGTTCGTTGGCGTGCCCTACATAGTTTAAAATCAGGGCACCGTCTTTAACCCGCTGATTGATGGCTTCGGTTACTTCCGGATACCTTTCCCCGCCCGGCCCGGTAATCTGCTGATACGCATCAAAATAGATTTTTTCGGTAACAAATTCGCTGTAATTTTCATTAACGATGGCGCTGAGTTTTTCAGAATCCGACATGTGGAGGTTTCCGTCCCCATCGTCGGCAATAAAACTTATAATGTTGCGCCAGTTTCCAAATGCTTCCTGACTGTGGTAATCTTTTATTTTTTTTACCGCCACCTGGGCTTGAAAAACAGTTGAAGCGGGAATCCGGCCAATTCCCAAATCGATGGCACCGTTGTAAACACTTTCTCCCGCATCGAGCAGTACAAAATAATCGTCGGTTACAAAAGAGGACACCGGGTTGAGGGAATTATCGGACTGGAAGGTGGGGATAAAAGCCTGACTTTCTTTTTTGATTCCCTTATTGTCGTAGCTTCCATCTCCAAAAAGTAGTACATATTTTAACCCCTCATTCCGGTCGTAAAACATTTTTATAAAATTACGCAACCCTGTTGCGTTTTTATTTCCCGAACTGAATTCGTTGTAAACTTTATCCGATGCCACCACTTCCACCTGCATTCCGTCGTAACTCCTGTGAAAATCAGCCAGTTCTTTGGCCTGGTTCAGAAAAAGCGGGTGCGAAATAATCAGGAATTCAGGTGTGTTTAATCCATGAAGATTTTGATTTTCCACCTCTCCAACCAGTTCGGGTTCAGGGAAAGTTCCATTCGGGCTGAAAGCTGCATATTCATTTATTTGTGTTGCCGGCCTTTTCCCGGTTGCTGTGTTACTGCTGAAATGAAGCGGGACTTCTTTTACGTTGAACACATCGGAAACATCCCACACTTTTAAATCGGAAGAACCGCCTTCAATAGAAAATTCGAGAATATTTTCTTCTCCTGCTGATTTTATATCCCTAAAGAACAGTACTTCACTTCCGGCTTTTAATTTTCGGCGGTAATTAATTTCTATAAAATTGAGCCAGGCTTCCGGACTTGTGCCGGGTCCAAAATATTTTACGGTAATATCGAGATTCCCTTCGGTGGCCGGCAAAGAAAAGCGTTTCGAACTTTCACGGGCAAACAAACCGGTGTTATCGGCGGTATTCACTGCTGAAAATTTAATTTCTCCAAGGCTGGTTTGATTAGCTGAAACCGGCATTTCAGAATCAGACGACGACCTTGCCGCACCATGTACCCTGACCGATACTTCAGAAGAATTGTCGGTGTTGGCAAGCTGGAAGTTAACGGTTTTGTTGGTTCCGTTAATAAATCTATCGCTGTACCACTGTTTCCCGGAATGGATTAAATTGAACTGTTCCTTTTTGTAAAAAGTGTACTCATCGAAATAGGAAATTGTATGGGAGGGGGGGTGGTTGATCTCCTGCAAAAGCTGAATCGTTTTGTTTTGGCCTTTGTCTTCCGTCAAAAAAAATTGTCCTTTTGTCGCATAAGGATTTAAACGGTGCTCAAAAAAATCGCCCGATGCAGGTGTTCTCCATTCCACGGTTCCCGGTGCGTAAAAAAAAAGGCAGTCGGCTCCGTTGTTTTTACCATGCCATACAGCAACCTGCGGTAAATCATCATAAGCAATTATCCCCGGGTCTTCAGATAGAATCATTCCGCCTGCACCGTAAACTTTTACCTGCGAAGGATTCTCAAATCCGTATTCTGTTAATTTTGAATAGGGAATTTTGTAGATGCCCTTTTCAGGAGTGGTGATTTTAACCCATTTACCATCTTTCAAAACCGATTCGGTTTTCCAGTTAAATGCCGTAACACTGGCCGATTTGAGAACCTGCGGCAGCTGTTTCAGCGTAAACTGTTTCAGCAAAAGTATTTTTTCTCCGTTCCGAATTATTGCCGGAACCTGAAGTTCAATCTTGTTCAGATTGCCCGATTTTAGCCTGGTTTTTTTGATTTCCGGTTTTTCCGGTATTTCTGAAAAATAAGGTTTCAGGTTATGCTCTGTTATTTCTTCAAACTGAGGATTTTCCAAAATAAAGCGAATATCATGATTCTGATTTTCGATTTGAAATGATTTAAAGAAAAGCGGAACCTGTGCACCGGGGGTAGCATATCCTGCCTCGGGGAACGTTAACCCGAGCTTGTTTTCCTTTTGACTGGTAACCTGCCAGTTCAGGGTTATTATTTCCCTTCTGATGTCAGTTGAAGTAAAACCGGTTAACAGAATTAGTAGTAGAATGGTATATTTGTTCATTACAACTCAGCAATTTATTAACTTTAAAACGCCGGCACAAAATAATTATTGCAGACGTAATCAATAACAATAAAACAACTATTTTTGTCAAAAAACAAGCAAATATAGCCCTTAGGTTAATAATCGTGCGAAAAATATCATAATTCAAAGCAATAAGAATTCAACAAATCAGTTATATTTGTGTCAGTCAAATAAAAATTAAAAACACTAATTTGATGAAAATAAGGACGTTATTGTTACTGGTTTTAGCTGCATTGGTGTCAGGGTGCGGACTATTTGGTGGAGGTGGCAGAAATGAAACTTCACGAACAACCGGCTGGGAATACAATGCCGAAGAAACCGGGAATATACCGTATATTTCTGGTTATGAGCAGGAACCAGGCCCGGGGCTTGTTTTTATACAGGGCGGTACGTTTACCATGGGTCGTGTGGAGGAAGACGTAATGTACCAGTGGGATAATCATCCGCGCAGGGTTACGGTTGCCTCTTTTTATATGGATGAAACCGAAGTGTCAAATCAGGATTACCGGGAATACATCTACTGGATTGGCAGGGTTTATCCGGGGGATCGGCAAAAACTAAACGCAGCATTGCCGGATACCACGCTCTGGAGAAGTGAACTGGCCTACAATGAGCCCTATATAAACAACTATTTCAGACACCCGGCTTATACCGATTATCCGGTGGTGGGAGTTACATGGGAACAAGCCGATGCCTATTGCAAATGGCGTACTGACAGGGTGAATGAGCAAATACTTGTTTCAAGGGGGGTTTTACAGCACGATAATGCCCAGGCCGGCGAAAATGTGTTTACCACTGAAACCTATCTTACCGGTTTGTATGACGGCACTGCCGGTGAGCGTCCACAGGAAAATCCGGATGGAACAACGCGCCGTGTCAGGTGGGAAGACGGTTTAATGCTGCCGGACTACAGGTTGCCCACCGAGGCAGAGTGGGAATATGCAGCTTACGGGCTGATTGGAAATACCGACGGTGAACTGCTTACCGACCGCCGGATTTACCCGTGGAACGGAGCTTATCTGAGAAAAGACAACCGCAGAGATAAAGGCCGGCTGAGGGCAAACTTCGTAAGAGGACGCGGTGACCTGATGGGGATGGCCGGTGCGTTGAACGATAACGCCGATATTACAGCTCCGGTATTTTCTTACGATCCGAACGATTACGGATTGTATTGTATGGCCGGCAATGTGAACGAATGGGTTGCCGATGTTTACCGTCCGCTTTCGTTTCTCGACGTTGAAGAATTTCAACCTTTCAGGGGAAATGTGGTAACAGAATACCGCCGCGGACCAGACGGAGATTATGTTCGCGATCAGTATGGCAACCTGGTAAAAGATACAATTGCCGATTACCGGAATTTCCGCGATGGAAATCCGAGTTCACAAATGGTTGAGACCGGCGATTGGAATACCGAACAGGAAAGATCAACAAATGATATGTACATTCAGGATGACAGACCGGGTTACTTCTCTTCTTTAATCAGCGACGAAGTGAGGGTTTACAAAGGCGGTTCGTGGAAAGATCGTCCCTATTGGCTGGTTCCCGGAACGAGAAGGTATCTGGAACAAACCAGGGCTCAGAACGATTTGGGATTCCGTTGCGCCATGACACGGGTCGGTAGTCCCGAAGGTTTTTAGTATGAATTGAATCGTTGACTGAACCTCATTTGCTTTCCGGGTAAATGAGGTTTTTTATTTTAGGCCATGACTATTGAGCAAATCTATAAGCTTTTTCAAAAACATCCGAAAGTTGTTACGGATAGCAGGAATATTGTGCAGGACTGTTTGTTTTTTGCACTGAAAGGAGACAGGTTTAACGGGAATAAATTTGCTGAAGAAGCAATCGAGAAAGGAGCTGCTTTTGCATTTGTCGATGAAAAGGTTTATCAAACCTCAGAAAAAACCATTTTGGTTGAAAATGTCCTTCAAACATTGCAGCGACTGGCACATTTTCACCGGAAAAAACTGGGTATTCCGATTGTTGGAATAACGGGTTCAAATGGGAAAACCACAACCAAAGAACTTATAGCAGCAGTGTTAAGCGAAAAATATCGGGTAGCGTTTACTCAGGGAAATCTGAACAACCACATAGGTGTTCCGCTTACCCTCCTCTCGATGCATAACACCACAGAAATAGGAGTTGTTGAAATGGGGGCCAACCACCCCTATGAAATTGGGGAACTTTGTGCAATTGCCGATCCTGATTTCGGTATTGTTACGAATATTGGCCGGGCCCATCTCGGGGGATTCGGTTCATTCGAAACCATAAAAAAAACAAAAGCCGAACTGTACGGGCATTTAAAAAGAAAAGGGGGTACTGTTTTTTACAACAACGATAATTCCATTTTAAAGAAAATAATCGGAGATTATCCCGGGAAAGTAAGCTATGGAAGAAAAGCGGCTGATATAACCGGAGAACCGGTTTCTTCGCCACCCTATCTTCATGTTAAAGTAAATTTTCCCGAAGGGACACTTTATTTGAATACACAGTTGACTGGCGGGTATAACTTTGAAAATATAATGGCTGCAGCCTGTATCGGAAATTATTTTCAGGTCGATCCAATGAAGATACAGGAAGCTGTAAAAAATTACAGGCCGCAGAATAACCGCTCGCAGTTCGTAGAAAAAAACAATCTGAAAATAATTATGGATGCCTATAATGCCAATCCTACCAGCATGCAGGCAGCTATTGAAAGTTTTGTTTCGACATTCCCTTCACCACGGATTCTTATTTTGGGCGATATGCTTGAGTTAGGTGAGCAGGCATTAAAAGAGCATATTTCCATATTGGAACAAACAAAAAAACACCCCTTCGAAGAGGTGTTTCTTGTTGGGCCGATATTTGAAAAAGCAGCCCAAAATTTTGCGTATTTAACCTTTTCAGACGTTTCCGCGTTATGCAGCCGGTTGGTTCAAAAACCCATAAAAAATGGCACCGTTCTCATTAAAGGTTCGCGCGGAATTCAACTTGAAAAAGTGATTGACTTCCTTTAGTTTACCGAAGGTTTTTCTACTTTCAGCACGTCTGAAATGGCTTGCTCGAAAGTAGCTTTCGGAAGCGCTCCCATAGCCATCTGCGGCTGGCCGTCAACCGGTACGAAAAGTAACGACGGAATGCTCTGAATCCCAAACATGCCAGCCAATTCCTGTTCCTGTTCAGTATCAACTTTATAAATTACAAGCTTGTCTCCATACTCTGTCTGCAGTTCCTCCAAAACAGGAGCAACCATTTTACACGGTCCGCACCAGTCTGCGTAAAAATCTATCATACAGGGCACTGACCCTTCGTATTTCCATTCTTTGTTTGCCTCAAAATTGAAGACTTTTTCCTTAAATGTCTCCTTTGTTAAATGTTCCAACATATTTATAAAATTTAAAAATTTACATATCTAAATTTGTCGATATTTGTTTTGCAAAGATAATACCATTTTATCTGACTGAAAAATAGAACTGGTTTTCACTTAAATAATTGTAATTTTGTCACGTTTTTTTCCGGGCTGTCAGGAA
>CAZXHP010000107.1:9074-12862 GCA_964639655.1 uncultured Mariniphaga sp. | reverse complement strand
AAATTTTTCTCTTTTGAAAGTGTTTCGAATCGCCCCACTCGTTGTAGCCAATTTCACTACCTGCAAGTTCTATCCGCGCTTCAAGGCAGTTACGACACAAATCGGCATCTTCATCCAGACAGGGTTTGTCCTCATAAAGCAGATACTCTTTTCGGTATTCACATGGCGTCAGGTTGGGCATAATTACATTGGCGCCCACAGTGAGTGCTTTTTCGCGACCCACAGGGTCGATGGCCTGTAACGCGGTGGCAGCAGCAATGTTAATATCGGGCATCAGCAATCGTAACGCAGCAATCATGCTTAATGTCAGGTTAAAACGTTCGGTTTTGGTTTTCAGCAAACTCCGAAACTGATAGAGCGGTGTGTGCTCATGTTCGATGTATGGCCCCATTCCGCACATATCAATATCGAGCTCTTTAAAAAACAGCAGGTCGCCGGCCAAATCGTCAATGGTTTGAAATGGCAGGCCAATCATTACACCGGTACCCACCTGGTAACCGGTTTCCCTTAAAAAATGCAGTGCCTCAACTCTTCGTTCAAAAGAATGTTTCGGTGTTTCGGGATGAATTTTATAATACAAATCACGGTTCGAAGCTTCGATGCGCAGTAAATAACGATGCGCACCGCTTTCGAACCAGCGCCGGTAGGTTTCGCGGGATTGTTCTCCGCAGCTGAGGGTAATTCCAAGTTCGTTATTCGAAAGCTGTTTTATTTTTTTCAGCAGGTTGTCCACCCGTTTCACAAAAGCTTTTGATTCCAGTTCGCCCGACTGCAGCACCACCGAACCAAACCGGTTTTCCCACGCGAAACGGCATGCTTCCAGAATTTCTTCATCGGTGGCATTGTAACGTTTTACATTTTTATTGCTTTTTCGAATACCACAATAAAGGCAATCTTTTGAGCAGATATTGGAAAACTCCACTAACCCGCGAAAAAAGACCTTGGACCCCACAACGTTTTTTTTAACATCCGCAGCTTTTTTCAAAAACTCCTGTCGCTCATCTCCGCCCAGACTAAGCAAAAAACCCAGTTCATCCCGGGTAAAACCTGTTTTCGATAAAATAGCTTTCAAATCCATAAACACAAAAATAATTTCTTTCAGCAGATTTTTGATTCAGGTTCAACTTTATTGTGATTTATTTTGGTGAAATTGACAGTTCTTCAAAAACATATTCAACAACATATAAAAATCAGGCATTTATCTTCTTTTTATTAGGAAGAAACTTTTACTTTTGAAACCGAATCCTGCAGGAAGGCAAAGCTGACCTTAGGGAAAGAAAAAAGGTAAAGATCTGACCTTTTCGCTTTTTAATTTCCCTCCTTTTATTCTTCCGCAGCAAAAACATAAAAAATGAAACGCCTTGGATTTGTAGGTATTATTATTGACGACCGTAAAAAATGTTCGGGTGTGGTAAACAAAATTTTAAGCGAACATTCGGATTTGATGTTGGCACGAACGGGATTGCCCAACGCAAAAGGCAATTCCTCAATCATTACACTTGTGATTGATGCTACTACCGACGAACTGGGCGAACTGACAGGAAAGCTGGGTCGTATTAACGGCATCTCAATCAAATCCGGCCTGGCAAAACAGTCGGTCAGCCACGCTAAACAATTAGAAAAAGATTAATGATTTTCAATAAAACCATATAGCTTTCAACTAACAAAAAACCGCACAACTTTGAACTTTTGCCGAAGGTACCGAAGGGATACCAGGGTGCATTCCTTTGGAAGAACTTTAAACTCAAAACTTTGAATTCGAAACTTAAAAAAAATACAATGTATAAAGTACCTGCCGATTTTATTAACGAACAAAAAGTGTGGGATGTATTAAATGCCCACAAAACAGCCGACAGTAACCAGGTGAGGGAAGTTTTGGCCAAAGCTGCTGAAATGAAGGGGCTTGAAATGGATGAAGTAGCTGTTCTTACCGGCATCAGCGATCCGGAACTTCTGGCAGAACTTTTTAACACGGCCAACCAGGTGAAAGAAACCATCTACGGCAAACGCCTTGTTTTGTTTGCTCCGCTGTACATTTCCAACATGTGTTCCAACGAATGTTTATACTGTGCATTCCGGGCAACAAACAAATCCATTGTGCGGAATGCATTGACACAGGAACAAATTGCACATGAGGTTGAAATTCTCATTAATAAAGGACATAAACGAATCTTACTGGTAGCCGGCGAATCGTATCCCAACCAGGGTTTTCAGTACATTCTCGATGCTGTGAAAACAATCTACAGCGTAAAATCAGACCATGGTGAAATACGGCGTGTCAACGTAAACATTGCCCCACTGAATACCGAAGAATTCAGACAACTGAAAGCGGCGCAAATTGGTACTTACCAGATTTTCCAGGAAACCTATCACCGTGAAACCTACAAAAAAGTGCACCTCGGAGGGAAAAAACGCGATTACAACTGGCGCGTTTGGGCATTGCACCGGGCTATGGAAGCCGGAATAGACGACGTAGGCATTGGCGTTTTATTCGGATTATTCGATTACCGCTTCGAAATTCTGGCCATGATGCAACACATCCGTGAGCTGGAAGCTAAATATGGCGTAGGTCCGCATACCATCAGCGTTCCGCGACTTGAACCGGCTACCGGCAGCGATCTGGCAACCCATCCTCCTTTCCCGGTATCCGACATCGATTTCCGAAAAATTGTAGCCATTTTGCGCCTGGCCGTTCCCTACACGGGCATCATCATGTCAACCCGCGAAACAGCTCAAATGCGTCGCGAAACCTTTGCATTGGGTGTAAGCCAGATATCTGCGGGAAGCAGAACCAACCCTGGTGGTTACGAACATGAAGAAGATGAAGACGATCCATCAGGACAATTCAGCCTGGGTGACCATCGTCCGCTCGACGAAGTGATTCGCGATGTGGCCAGGATGGGTTATATTCCATCGTTTTGCACAGCCTGCTACCGCCTGGGCAGAACAGGCCAGGATTTTATGGACCTGGCCAAACCCGGCGACATTAAACTGCATTGCGCGCCAAACGCATTATCGTCGTTTAAAGAATATCTGCAGAATTATGCTTCGCCGGAAACGGCGGAGGTGGGCAATCGTCTGATTAAAGAAACCATTGCCGGAATGGAAGGAGTGGCGAAACAACGTGCGGAAAAACTGGTTAAACGTGTGGAAGCCGGGCGGGATGACGTGTATTGTTGAATAGCAATTACACATAGTAGTGTTATTTTCGAACCTTGCAGTAAAATATTCAACACAATTCAACTTTGCGCTTTGCAGGAAGTGGTAAAAGTCTTCATTTAAATCGTTAGAATACAAACCTGGAAGCCAACAATTTAAAAGCTAAACCCTAATAAAAGATAAAAAAATATTAATATTTATTTGGAAGTAATTTTAAATCTTTTTAATATTGAATTTAAATTACTAAAGAAATAAACTTGAATTGTATAACTCAAAAATTTGAAAAATGAAAAAAGTATTGTTTGTATTTGCATTAGTTATGGCTTACGGATTGTCGGTTTCAACGGCAAGCGTGGTTGCTGACGAGAAAGAAAAAGCAAAAGTGACAGTAGTTGCCGACGATAACAAAACGGCAAAAGCTGAGGAAGCACCGAAAGCAACAGCTGCAAAAGCTGAAGGTTGTGCTGAAGCGAAAGCTGAAGGTTGCTCGGGAGAAAAAACAGCTGCAAAAGCTGAAGGTTGCTCGGGAGAAAAAACAGCTGCAAAAGCTGAAGGATGCTCGGGAGAAAAAACAGCTGCAAAAGCTGAAGGTTGCTCGGGAGAAAAAACAGCTGCAAAAGCTGAAGGTT
>CAZXHP010000107.1:0-8974 GCA_964639655.1 uncultured Mariniphaga sp. | reverse complement strand
GCTGCAAAAGCTGAAGGTTGCTCGGGAGAAAAAACAGCTGCAAAAGCTGAAGGTTGCTCAGGTAGCAAAACAGCAGCAAAAGCTGAAGGATGCAGTGGAAGTTCGAAAACTGCAACTGCCAGCAACAACTAATTAGAAATTGAAGAATTTTTTCAATAACAAAAAAGCTGTCTTACTTAAAAAGGCAGCTTTTTTTGTACACTCTAATCAAAGAATTTTTTACTCCAGAATCACCTTTCCTTCAATTTCCACCAGCAAATCATCGCGGCAAATATCGGCTATAATATAAACTACCGGCAAATTGCCGTAATACCTTTTGAAGGTTCTTCTAATAGCCTGAAAGTCCTTTTTGTTTTTAACGTAAACGCGGGCATGCCCATAAACCGGTTGGAGTAAATTACCGGTAACAGTGGATAACACCTCCCGGGAATACAACCGCTGCAAATTTTGAATGGTAATTTCGGTTTGCTTTACGGGGTCGTTTCTACCAACTGTTTTTTCGCCTCTTATGGATGCAGTTCCTGAAATAAAAACCTGTTTTTTGCCAAAAATTTCAAGATACCTCGCGCGCTCGAACTTCGGCGTCGATTCAACTTCCTCTGGCTTTCCTACCAGCACCTGCTGGCTGTAACCGTAAGCAGCCACCTGTTCAGGATTATCGAGCGGTAAACTGACGGCATCATTCGATTCCACCGCCACAAACTCGATGATAATGCCTCCCTGATTCATACCAATTCCGGTTGCTGCCGGGAAACCATTCTGCTTAAAATGGTGGCCATAAAAACCGGTTCGCACATTGTTAAAATCCTGATAACGCTGTTTTTCACCGTCAAAATATGTGATGTTTTCAATATAATTCCACTGCCGGATAACGGAGCCAAACGATAATCCGGCCTGTTTCAACAAACTTTCAAACGTGGAAAAGGCGGCTTCGGCATTTTCAAGGCAACAGGAACTACCGGCAGCGTGCGAATCTCCAATTAAAACTTTGGTTCTTTCCCGTTGGAACAACGCAGCCGAACCGTTTTCAGTAAAAATAAAATCAGCGTTCCACAGCGCAGAATCAAAATAGAAAGCTTCCACCAAAATGCGGCAGGTAAGCGGAGGCTGGGCAATGAGCCCGCAAATAACAGGTATGTTAAACCGTTTGGCAACAGCTTCCTTTAACTGATCACGTGTTTGCCTGTAATTTTCTTTTGTGGGAGTATCTGCAAAAAAATTTAGCTTAAAAATCTGTTTCCCCGAATTGATTTGCTGCAATTGTTCAAAACAACTCAACAGCTGATCGTCAGTCGAAGCACAGCCGTTTTCTGGTTTGATATAAATCCGTTCGCCGTTTAAAAAATACATGGGTTTCCCTTTTCCGCCAGGGGTGCAAATATGTAAGCTTTTTTTTGAAGAAACAAAATCAGTAATTTTCTTCGGATTTTGCCCCGCTTAAAACGGCTTCGGTTGAGCCAATTCCCAGCCTGTCGACACCCTGTTGCAAAAAAGCGACAGCATCATTCCAGGTTCGGATTCCGCCCGAGGCTTTTACTTTTATTTTATCGCCCACAGTTTTCACCATTACGTCAATCACTCCGGGAGTGGCTTTTCCCGGGCCGAAACCAGTCGAGGTTTTTACAAAATCGGCTCCGGCCATGTATGCCAGTTCGCAGGCTTTTTCCACCTCTTCCAGGGTCAAATACCCGCTTTCCTGAATAACTTTCACCAATACACCGTAAGTATGGGCCACCTCAACAACAGCAGCAATATCTTCCAGCACATAGTGATAATCTTCGCCCAGAAATTTCCCGATGTTCATCACCATATCAATTTCATCCACTCCGTCTTCAACAGCCTGTTTTGCCTGACACACCTTAACCGCTGTGGCATCGGCGCCATGCGGAAAACTGAGCACGCAGGAAACTTTCACACCACTGCCTTCCAAAAGTTTTTTTGCCTGTTTTATATCGCAGGGTTTCACACACATGCTATACACCTTGTTTGCCCTGCACATTTGAGCGTGGCTCTGCAAATCCGCATCGGTAAATTCTGGTTTCAAAACCGCGTGGTCTATTGTTTTTGCCAACTCTTCCTTTGTCATAACCATTAATTTTTTATTCCTCCATCTCTTTTAAAATCTGCTCCACCTGTTCGTTGGTTTTGAGCAACTTATCTTTACAAATTTTCAGTAACGTGGACACCCGTTTTACTTTTTCGGCCAGTTCGTCCACATCGAGCTCTTCATTTTCAATTTTTTCAAGAATTTCTTCAACCTCCGAAATTGCTTCGTTATAAGTTACTTTTTTTGTTGCCATCTCCTTCTTTTTTTGTGATTTTACTTTTTACCGTCCCATCGGAAAATCGGGTTTCAATTTCATCGTTAATTTGAAGCGGATATATCGATTTTACAATTTTACCTTCCTTCATTGTCAGCGTATAGCCCCGTTTTAAAACATTTTCCGGGTTTAGCAAACGAATCAGATTTTCATTCCTGACTATCCGTTCCTGTTCTTTTGCCAGGAACCGGTCAGATGCATGTCTGGTTAATTCTTTCAACCGGTTGAAGCCGGTCGTTTCATTCAGTAATGCCTCGTGAACCACCTGTTTTAAAATTCCTTTTTGCCGGTCGATTGAATTCCTTTTTTCCACTTTCCAGACTGAAAATGCGGAATGCAGATCATGTTTCAGGTTGTTCAATTCATATTTTTTTCGGAACACAAACCGGTTAACTTCGTGATGTAAACTGTTCCCGGTTTTTACCAACTGTCGGGTCTTTTCGTGAATGAAAGCTCCTGCAAAACGGTGTATATTTTCAGCTATTCCTTCCAGTTGTTCCTGCTTTGAATCCACGGTTTCACGGGTCACCTGTACAACACCTTCCTCCAACGCAATGAGCCGTTCATAAAACCGCTCGGCGCCGCTTATAAAAAATTCGGCCACTGCAGTAGGTGTTTTCATGCGGGTGTGAGCCACCAAATCGATAATTGTGTCGTCTTTTTCGTGGCCGATTCCGGTAACTACCGGCAACGGAAACTGGGTGATATGGAAAGCCAGATCGTAATTATCGAAACTGCTCAGGTCGGCAGTGGCGCCGCCGCCGCGAATGATGGCCACCGCATCGAAAAAATCTTCGTATTCGAAAATCCGGTCCAATGCAAAAATAATGGAAGGTACCGCTTCACTACCCTGCATATATGCTTCAAAAAGGTGGGTGTAAAATTTGATGCCCGGCGAATTATTTTCCAGTTGGTTTATAAAATCCTGGTAACCGGCGGCGGTTTTCGATGAAATGACAGCAATTTTTTGAGGCACCAGCGGAAGTTCCAGCTCTCTGTTCATGTCGAAAACCCCTTCGTTTTGAAGCCTTTCAACAATTTCTTTACGCTGCAGGGCCATATCGCCTACAGTGTAGGCAGGGTCGATATCTTTAATGTTCAGGCTCAATCCATAGGCCGGATGGTATTCCACCGAAACCTGTACCAGCACTTTTAATCCGTGGGTAAAAAACTGTCCGGTTGTAGTTTCAAAATAGGGTTTTAAAATGCGGTAAGTATAAGACCAAATGGTTGCCCGCGCCCGTGCTACAATTTCATTTCCCTCCTTTTCAACCAGTTCGAGGTAACAGTGCCCGTTGCGGTTTTCCTTTAACTCGCTCACTTCCGCCACCACCCAAACCGTGCCCGGAATTGCCGTGTTCAGGGCATCTTTTATCCACTGGTTCAACTCAAAAAGTGTCAGTTTTTGTTCCATTGCCTCAAGGACTAATTCTAATTTTCAGCGCTTCTGCCTTATCGTCGGAAATAATGTGTAAAATTAACAATCCATGCGGGAGGTTCCGCAAATTTTGTAAAATTATCTTGATGGCATCACTTTTTTCTTCCTTTCTTAGAAGTTTTCCGTCAACGGAATAAATTGCGATGTGTACTTTTTCGTATGATAAGTTATTCTGCTTTTGCAACACGATATAATCAAACGCCGGATTGGGATAAACCAACCATTTCGCAGTTGTATTTCTCTTTTCGAGAATTGTGGTTTTCAAAATTTTATCTGCAATTTTCATATCGGGAATTCCGTAGCCCAAAAGCGAATCCGGGTTCGAATACAAATGGGCGCTTTGTTCGATGGCACTTTTTACCTGAGCGGCTGTAGCAAACGGATTTGCCTGCCATAAACACGTTGCCGCACCTGCCATGACCGGCGAAGAATAAGAAGTTCCGTTTCCTGTGCCAATTGTACCGTTGCTGCGCTGAATGATAGTATTCCATCCGACCGCCGAAACGTTGGGTTTTATATCGCCGTCAGATGCCGGCCCCCAGGAGGTGAACGGCGCAGGAACTCCCTCTTTATTTACAGCACCCACCGCTATCACGCTGTCGCCATCGGAGGGGGTAATTATATATTTCCAGGGATTGTTCTCTCTTCCCTCGTTGCCGGCACTGGAAAACACCAGTATCCCCCGCGATGCGGCGATGTTGGCCGCCCTTGCCACACGGGTAGTTTTCCCGTCCATTTCAGCATAGGTGTGATTCATCGCCGGGTCGCCAAAGGTGAAATAGCCCAGCGAAGAGTTGATTACATCGGCGCCAACAATGTCGGCAAACTCAGCGGCCGCCACCCAGTTATCTTCCTCAATCAGAAATTCAGTAACATGATCCTCTGAACGAATGAGCCAGTAACTGGCTTTGGGGGCAGTTCCCATTAGCTCTCCGGGAACATTGCCACCCATTGTGGAAAGTACGCTCATACCGTGATAGTGCCCCTCAAAAAGACCGGCAACGGAATTATCTGCGACAAAATTTTTTGTGCCTGCAATTTGTCCGTTTATCCAAAGACTATCGAAAGCAGGGTATTGATCAACTTTGTAAAAGCCTGCATCCAAAACAGCGATAGTCATTCCTTGTCCCTTAAAATTCTGGTTGTGTAAAAACTGTCCGTTTAACTGAGCTACCTGGTAAGCCGACTCCCCGTAAACAAGTGTATCGATTTCCAGACTATTACCAGAAACATCTGGTTCAGCGAATTTATTTACCGCACTTTTCTCCTGGGTTGTTCTTTTGGTCAGTTGAATTTCGCTGACAAAAGGTAACTTTACAACCTCATCAGGAAAGTTGGCATCAAAAACTTTTACCGTAATTCCATTCAGCCATTTTGATGTATGAATTAAAGAAGCTCCCAACTGCGTAACTTGCTGAATATAAGATGGATTTACCGGCAAATCAAATAAATCGATTGTAATGTTTTGTTTTTCCCTGCGCTGAATAGCTTTTTCAGAAAGGTATTCTTCAGGAAATGAAAGCGACCACGGAGAATTATTTTTATCCGAAAAAGCCACCCAGTAATAGTTCTGTGCCACAGTGGAAGGGGGTTCAAACAAAATGGCTAATATGAACAGGGAAAAAATATATTTCATAACGGCCCCATCTATTGCTGTGATTTTTTTGATCTCAAATTCATTGCAAAATAACGAAATATCCTGATTTTCACCTGATATTTTGCATTTGCATCATGTATTCCGAAGGATTCTCCATAAATTTTTCCGGGTCAGGAACGGAACTCCGGTTGGATTCGAGATTTATGATTTGGGCGTTGTCGATGCTGTCGCGCACTTCAGGATTCAGCAGTTGACCTTTTTGGTAAATTAACGTATATAAATGTTCGCCCTGCCCGTTATAAAACTTCCATTCACCGTCCCGTAAGTTGTTTTTATAATAAGCCTCCATTTCAATTCTTCCGTTCTGAAAATAAGAAAGGCACAGTCCGTTTCGTTTTCCGTTACTGAATTTGCATTGCATAAAAGGTTTCCCGTTTTTGAAAAACACCCTGTAATTTCCGTCATGAACGCCGTTTTGCCATTCCGATTCTTCAAGTACTTCTCCTGAAGAATAAAACGTTCGCGAAATTCCGTGCTTTAATCCTTTGCTGAATTCTTCTTCTGAAACTTTCACATTATCCGAAAAAAATATCCATTTCCCTTCTCTTTTTTCGTTTAGATAAACTCCTTCTGCTATTTTTTTACCCCACTTACCGAACAATTCCGCACTTGCTGAATCCGAATTTTCATTATACCTGATTTTGGCTTTCACCTGTCCTCCTTCGTGAAAACGGGTCCATTCGCCCACTGGTTTTCCGTTTTTAAACATTCCTTTGTACATCGGTCTCCCGTTGGGATAATTTTTTTGCCATTTCCCCTGGCGTAATCCCTCTGAATCGGTTTGGTTCACCTGAGCAAATAACGCTACCGGAACAAATAAAACTAAAAACAGCACTAACTTTTGCATCGTTTTCTCTTTTCTGCACGAAGGGTAAAGATAACCAAAAACACAATTTTCATGCTGAATTTCTCTCAATTTCCAATATCTTGCACCGTTAAATTTTATTTTTGTCGATATACTAAATTAAAAAATCATGAAACATTCTATCGTTTTTGTTGCTTCCATTTTACTTTTACTTTTTTCCTTCCCGCTATTTGGTCAGCAGCGACCGGGGGAACAACAGCCGCCCGAAACCGGCGAGTCGTTTAAAGTAGGAATGGCAGGTTACACATTTGTAAAGTTCGATCTCGACAAAACCCTCGAAACCCTGGAAAAAGCCGATGTTCACTATCTGTGTATCAAAGATTTTCATTTGCCTTTAAACAGTTCCGCACAGGACATTACTGCTTTTCATTCCAAACTGAAATCAAAAGGAGTAACCGGTTATGCTGTGGGGCCTGTTTACATGAAAACCGAAGAGGAGGTTGACCGTGCGTTCGACTATGCCAAGCGAGTAGGTGTAAAACTGATTGTGGGAGTGCCGACTTACGAACTGCTTCCATACGTGGACAAAAAAGTGAAGGAGTACGATTTCCATTATGCCATTCACCTGCACGGACCCGACATTGAGCTTTTCCCGGATGCCGACGATGTGTGGGAAAATGTAAAAGACCTCGACCCGCGTATTGGGATGTGCCTCGATATTGGCCACGACACGCGCAACGGCAAAGACCCGGTAGCCGACCTGAAAAAGTACCATACCCGCGTGTTCGACATTCATATTAAAGATGTTACCGGCGATACAAAAGCAGGTTATTCTGTGGAAATCGGTCGCGGAATTATCGATTTCCCCGCTTTTGTAAACATGTTGCGCGAAGTAAATTATACCGGTGTTTGCAGCCTGGAACACGAAAAAAGTATGGATAATCCGTTTATGGGAATTGCAGAATCAATAGGATATTTCAGGGGAGTTATTGCCACAACGAAATAATACATAAAAAATGAAACAAAAATTTTTTATAATCCTGCTAATTTTCACCTCTTTTTCCATTTTACAATCGTGCTACGAAGTTGAAAAAGCTGACAACCCGGTTAATTTCGTCGTAATTTACCTCGACGATATGGGCTACGGCGACCTTACCCAAACCGGCGCCATTGGTTACAAAACGCCCAACCTCGACCAGATGGCATCGCAGGGATTGTTTTTTACCAGGTATTATGCGCCGCAAGCGGTTTGCAGCGCATCGCGTGCCGGACTGTTAACCGGTTGTTATCCCAACCGTATCGGGTTTTCAGGCGCACTGAGTCACGCATCGGAAACAGGTATTTCAGCCGAAGAGGAAACCGTGGCTGAAGTGTTAAAAAAGAAAGGCTATGCCACAGCTATTTTCGGCAAGTGGCATTTGGGCGTACAGGAAAAATTTCTGCCCACCCGCCACGGCTTCGACGAGTTTTACGGTATTCCTTATTCCAACGATATGTGGCCTTATCATCCGCGCGGCCCGGGTGCGTATCCGGAGTTGCCTTTGTTTGAAAACGAAACGGTGGTGAACGCGGCAGTGACCCCGGACGATCAGAAAAAGTTTACCACTGTATTTACGGAGCGCGCCGTTTCATTTATTCAGGAGAATACCGAAAATCCGTTTTTTGTTTACCTGGCCCATCCCATGCCGCACGTGCCATTGTATGTTTCCGAAAAATTTGAGGGAAAATCGGAACAGGGATTGTATGGCGATGTGATGATGGAAATTGACTGGAGTGTGGGACGGGTTTTACAAACATTAAAAGAAACAGGTTTGGAAGAAAACACACTTGTTATTTTCACTTCCGACAACGGTCCCTGGCTCAATTATGGCAATCATGCCGGAAGCACAGGTGGTTTGCGCGAGGGAAAAGGAACTTCATTTGAAGGGGGTCAGAGGGTGCCCTGCCTCATGTACTGGAAAGGAACCATTACGCCCGGAACCGTGAACAACAATCTCATTTCAGGAATCGATATTTTGCCGACACTGGCCGAGATTGCAGAAGCTCCCCTGCCGAAAAAGAAAATCGACGGAGTAAGCATGCTGTCGTTAATTAAAGGAGAAAATGCGGAACCGCCACGAAAGGCATTCTGGTATTATTACCGGAGAAACAGTCTGGAAGCCGTTCAGGACGGGCATTGGAAACTGGTATTTCCGCATCCCGGCCGCACCTATGTGGGATTTGAACCGGGTAAAGACGGTCAGCCCGGAAAGGCCAATGAAAACTTTCCACATGAAGGGGGACTATATGATTTGCGCAGGGATCCCGGCGAACGGTATAACCTGATTGAATATTATCCCGAAATTGTGGATAAACTGGAAAAAATTGCAGCCGGGGCACGCGAAGATTTAGGCGACGACCTGACTGAAAACCCCGGGAAAAACCGTCGGGAGCCTGGAAGAGTAGAGCAGTAGAATAAAAGGAATAAAAAAATCCCGCCGATGGCGGGATTTGTAAGCTCTTTAAATGGTTAAAATATTTTCGACCAGCCTAAGCCAGTTTAACATCTACCGCATTTAATCCTTTTCTTCCTTCTTCGAGTTCAAAAGTTACTTCGTCATTTTCCCGGATATCATCTTTTAATCCGTTTGCATGAACGAAATACTCTTTGTTCGAATCGGAATCTTTAATAAAACCAAAACCTTTGGCTTCATTAAAAAACTTAACTGTTCCTTTATACATAAATTGAATTTTAATAACGCGGCAAAGTTACG
>CAZXHP010000106.1:10856-12996 GCA_964639655.1 uncultured Mariniphaga sp. | reverse complement strand
ATAAAAGTTTGGTACGGCAGTTCCGGCAAAATGGAAGTGGCATAAAAATTAAATGCCACCACCGTTAACATCAGCGTAAATCCAACTCCGATTTGTGTGCCGAAATCCCTGATCCAAAAAATTACAAACGATGCCATAATTATGATGAACAATGGGAAAAGTACCTGCCACAGGTAATATCCGGTTAACCTTTTGGCGTTAATTTCGAATTCAGCTCTCGAATAGTAAGGGTTTTCAGTATTATTTTCAGGGTAGGGGTGTGCTGAAATTTGTGCTTTCATTTCCGTAATATTCCATTTTTCCAAAAACGAATTGTTTTCTGTCTCAAAATACAGTGTCGGGTTGGTAAAAACCAGGTGATTGTTATCATACGAAAAAGCCTCAACCCGAACTTTAAAACTTTGTTTATCGAAGGGAAATTCCTTGAAATTCATGTAGGTGCTGAACGTTCCAAAGAATCTTTCGTCGTAAATTATGGTACCATCCGGATGCACCTGGATACTAATGCCGGGTTTTTGGATTTCACCCTGCACGTTCATAATTTCAATGGTTGGAAACCAGATTTTTGTGTTTATAAACTCTCTTGCCCTGTCATTTTCATACAGTCGCGGAGCAGAAGCAGAATCCGCATCCGGAAGTTTTAACCGATCATCAACCCACGAGTATTCCAGGTATCCGTCAATCTGGTAGGTTTCATCCACTGTATTAATGTTGTATATTTTATTGATATACAAATCAACCGAAATTTCCACAGGAAGATTTTCGGGAGGGAGAATCAGGTTATCGTTTTCGGAAAATGCCTTGAGAGAACAAAATAATATAATTATCAACAGTAAAGTAGCATATGGTTTTTTTGATTTTTGAGAACGAAAAAAGTCAAACTTCTTTTGTGTCGCTAAATGTCGATATTCAGCATTATACATCATTTTTTATTATTATGCAATGTTATTCCTAATCCAGGTTCTGCAGGCTATAAAATCTGCATTTGCCTTGGTCGCAGCCAGCCCGTTGGCCTGAATTTTTTGTTCCAGTTCGTATCCGATTTGTCTTCTGTTTCTTCCTCCGAAGTTAACCCTTGTGGCATTATTGTTTGCATATTTAATGTGTTCGCCGAAATGGATGTGCCATCCGGCTCCAATACCCGCATCAAATTTCTGGATAACAGCGTTTTCCAAAGCTTGCAGCTGAACAGGAATATCTTTAAATTGAGTGGAGGTTGAAATTGCCTTTGCCCCCATAATATCCGCTTCCTTTTCCAATCCTGCATCATCGTTCACATTTACTCTATCCTGTAACTGCATGGTTGGTTTAACGCGGCCCTGCTTTTGCTGTATTACATGCCAGGCTTCGTGAGGTAAATGTTTTTCCTGGCCTGGAGCCAGATGAATATCGGTGCCCTGAGCATAAGCATGGGCCTGCAGGCCAGCAGGTTTATCCGAATTGTAATGCACCTGAACATCATCCAGTGAAAGACCGGAAAGGTTTTCTACTCCCGATTTCAACTGGTCAGGCAAACCTGTATTGTTTTCCTGTTTCTGCACCGGCTGAAATTTTCCTTGTAGTAATTCTTCTTCTTCAATTCCTTGTTTTTGCACAGTATAGAATTTTCCCTGAAGCAGTTCTTCTTCTTCCAACCCTTTTTTCTGTGCAGGATTAAATTTTCCCTGCAACAACTCCTCTTCTTCAAGAGATTGTTTTTGGAGAGTTATAAATTTGCCTTGTATAAGTTCTTCTTCCTCGATTCCCTGTTTTTGTACGGGCATTTTTAACTGGCTGGTTAGCATAGACTTTAGTTGCAATGCTTGATTCGCATGAGGACTGTTTAGTGTCATTTTTTGCAGTTGTATTTGTGTGGTGGTTTCCGGTCGGTTATCCACAAATTGAAACGCAGGTTCGCCACTCTGACCGGAATTCTGTTTTTGGGACATTTTGTTTATAACCGCATGGTTTTTATTTTCCCGTGTTCTGTTCGCATGAATATTCATAATCATTTATTTAATGGTTCTCAATAGAAGTTTACAAAATACTATTTTGTCTTATTTTGAGTCAATATACAACAAATCAGTCATATTTGTTTCAAAATGAAAGGAAATAATTGTGTTTGTTTTTACTACTTTTGTACGAAAACGGCTTGTAGCTC
>CAZXHP010000106.1:0-10756 GCA_964639655.1 uncultured Mariniphaga sp. | reverse complement strand
GGCAGAGCAGCTGACTCTTAATCAGCGGGTCCAGGGTTCGAATCCCTGCAGGCCGACAAAATTTGCAAACCTTTTATCTTAGTGAAGTATGGAAATAAAATACCAAATGAATAAAGTAGATTGTTTTATTGCTTTTACCGGCCAGCAAAAAACCCGGGAAATGTCTTTGTTATTAAATGCAAACGCGTTGGTAAACAACGTTTTTGTGGTGAGCCCGGAGGCAGTTGAGATTCCCGGAAGTGAAACACTGGTTGTGGAACAGCCACTTTCCACTGAGGCTATGCTGTTAATTGGTCAAAAAACTTCTGCAGCTTACAGTTTGCTGGCACTACGCAGTACGCCTCTGGAATTGGGACAGTTTGCCATTTCCAGGTTGTTTCAGGTAGCCGATAACGCGGGAGCAGCCATGGTTTATGCCGATTACCGCGAAGTGAAAAACGGTGAAGAAACTGCCCATCCGGTAATCGATTACCAAAAAGGAAGTTTGCGCGACGATTTTAATTTTGGCCCGATACAGTTTTACCGGACGGATGTGCTGAAAAACTTTTCGGAAGAGAACTATCGGTTTGCCGGATATTATGCGTTACGGCTTCATGCATCGCGTTTAGGAGAACTTGTGCGCATTCCTGAATTTTTATTCACCATGGTGGAAACCGATATCCGTAAATCGGGCGAAAAACAGTTCGATTATGTAAGCGCTTCCGCCCGCGAAAAACAGATTGAGATGGAAAAAGTCTGCACGAATCATCTGAAAAAAATTGGTGCATTTCTTTCCCCTCCATTTATAGAAGTTGATTTTGCTGAAGTTGATTTTCCGGTGGAAGTTTCGGTGATTATTCCGGTTCGAAACCGGGTGAAAACCATTAAAGATGCGGTGGAATCGGTGTTAATTCAAAAAACGGATTTTTGGTTTAACCTTATTGTAGTTGACAATTATTCCACCGACGGAACAACCGAAATTCTTGAAAAGTACGCCAAAGACGGAATGTTGATTCACCTCATTCCTGAAAGAAAAGACCTGGGAATTGGGGGTTGCTGGAACGAAGGAATTTTTCATAAAAAATGCGGGCGTTTCGCTGTGCAGCTCGACAGCGACGATTTATATTCAAGCGAAAATACGCTGCAAAGCATCGTAGATAAATTTCATGAAGAAAAATGCGCTATGGTAATCGGCAGTTACCAAATGACCAACTTCAAACTGGAAGAAATTCCGCCGGGTTTAATCGACCACCGGGAATGGACACCGGACAACGGGCCGAATAATGCATTGCGAATTAACGGATTGGGCGCTCCGCGTGCGTTTTACACACCGGTTTTGCGCAGTATAAAAGTGCCCAATGTGAGTTACGGAGAAGATTATGCGGTTGGTCTGGCCATTTCGCGTACATACAAAATAGGGCGCATTTACGAACCGGTTTACCTCTGCCGCCGCTGGGAAGACAATACCGACGCATCGCTGGATATTGGCAAACAAAATGCACATAACTTGTACAAAGACCGCATCAGAACCATTGAACTGAAAGCGAGGATAAAAAAGCAGGTGGTGAACAGTCGCAGCGGGCAAAAGTCAGATTAAAATGGTAAAGCAAAAATTTATTTCTGCTAAAGAACTTTCAAAATTCGGCCCTGTTTCCAACTTGAACAAACAGGCGTTTTCCCTGGTGAAACAGCAGAAGGCAACCTGGCAACTTGCCCGAAAAAATTACACTGCGCTTTCTAAAGTGCAAACCCGGGAATTTGATTTCGGGCATTTTAAAATTATTGCCCAGCATAATCCCGGTAGAATTCGTTCTTCTGCAGCTAAAGTCGATGCTCAAAGTATTGCCGAACGCCCCTGTTTTTTGTGCCCGAAAAATCTGCCTCCGGAACAAAAGGCCATTTTGTTTCAGAATAAATTTCTGATTTTGGTCAACCCGTTTCCTGTTTTTCCGGCTCACCTTACCATTCCGCTTGTTGAACACAAACCCCAGGCAATTTTCAGCTATTTTCCTGATATGCTCAAACTTTCCAGAGAACTGGAAGGATTTACCGTTTTTTATAACGGGCCGCAGTGCGGTGCCTCTGCTCCTGATCATTTTCATTTCCAGGCCGGAAACGGAGGATACCTGCCTGTAGAAAAAGAGTTTGAAATTTTGGAAAAAAAACATTCTGAAATTCTTGTCCAAAAATCGGGGTTAAAAATAATTGCCATAAGAAACTACCTTCGAAGGTTTATTAGTATCACATCTGCTGATCGTTCCCAATTGGTAAATGCTTTTCAACGTTTGTACACTTTATTCCCGGATGAGAAAGATAATGAGCCTATGCTGAATATTTTATGCTGCTTTCGCGAAAAAGAATGGCGGATAATTGTTTTCCCACGCGAAAAATTACGTCCGTCTTTTTTTTACGAAAAAGATGATAAACAGGTAGTTGTTAGCCCGGCGGCTGTGGAATTGGGTGGGGTTTTGGTGCTGCCCCGGCAAAAGGATTTCGATACTGTTTCGACCCAAATTATAACGGCAATTTATGAAGAAGTAACTCTGTCATGCTCCAGGTTCGAGGCTCTAATTGAATCTGTATTAATGATTTATGATTAAATTAGACTTTCCCCTGGCATTCATAAAAATATTGATTTGTTGATTTATATCAGAGTTTAGTTTATATGTTTTCGCAGAATGTTTATTTTTGTACCTGGAAAATACTGATTTAGTATTGAAATGATTTACAAACCCGGTTTAAGGATAATTCCAGTACGCTTTGTATGATGGAAATTCTGCAAGGCTGATTGGATTTATTTTGATGGAAGTCATCGAAACGACAATGAACAGAAAATGAAAGCAGAAGAGATATTAAGGACGCTGCCGGTTAATTATTATGTTATCGGTCTGAGGGGAAAAAAGATAGTTCAGACCAACGACCCAAGGATAAAAATCGGGGAGGAATCCTGTTTTATGCAATTATTCCACCGGAATAAATCTTGCGGAGACAAAGGCGACAACTGTTTCTGCCGGCAATTGCTTATCCCCGGTTCTGCCAAAAGCTTTTTTGTGGAAGGTTCAAATGGTACTGCTCCAAAGTTTTTTAAAGCCGAAGTAAAAAAGCTGGATGAGGATTTTGTTGTGATCACCTATTCTGATATAACCAGCGAAACGGTTTCTGCAAAAGAGATGAAAATAAATACGCGAAGGATGGAAAGGGCTGAAAAGCTGGTTTCATTTGGTTCGTGGGAAGTTGATTTGCAGACAAATATGATGTATGGCACAAAGGGAGCAAGCGAAATTTACGGACTGGAAACTTCCTTTATGAAATGGGATGCTGTAAAAAAAATTGCATTGCCTGAGTTTCGGGGAGTACTCGACCAGGCCATAGATGATTTGATAACACATCAAAAGCCCCTTAATGTCAGGTATAAAATAAAACGCCCCAACGACGGGCAGATTCGTCATATACACACGATTGCCGAATACAGGGAAGACAAAAAAATGATTTTCGGTGTCGCACACGATGTTACCGAGATGATTCATTCGCAGGGTGCTTTGCATGAAAGTTTAACCGACTTGAACCTGGCGGAAGAAATTGCCAAAATCGGAAACTGGAAGTTTGATCCGGAAAACCGAAAACTGAAGTGGTCTAACCAGGTTTTGCAAATTCTCGAAAAAGAGAACATCCCTTCTTCTCCGGTTATCAGTGATTTTAAGCATTTTACCGGAGAAGAACATTATAAACTTTTCAGGAAAGCCGTTTCTTCTGCAGTCTCGGAGGGTAAACCCTTTGAAAATCAGTTTCGGTTAAACAGTGAATATGGAAAGGAAAAATGGATTGAAATTATTTGCAGGCCCGATGCAAATAAAGGGCCGGCCGGCCATTTTATACGGGGCACCATTCAGGATATTACCTCAAGCAAAAAAGCTGAGAATGAGTTAAGTAAAATCAATACGCTTTTAAATACCCTGATTCAGAATTTGCCCGATGCCATTTACATGAAGGACACGAAATACCGCAAAATTATTGTAAACAAGGGCGATTTGGTAAATTGCGGGGTAAAAAGACCCGAAGAAGTGATTGGCCTTACAGATTTTGACATTTATCCGAAAGAGGTAGCGGAAAAATATTTTGAAGACGACCGGCAGGTTATTGAATACGGGAAAACCATAATTAACCGTGAAGAAGAATTGCCGGGAATCCCGAAACGCTGGATTTTAACCACTAAATTGCCGTTAAAAAATGAAGATGGGCAGATTGTCGGCCTTGTTGGAATAGGGCACGATATTACAAAACGGAAACAGTTGTATGAAGAGTTGAAAACAGCAAAGCAAAAAGCTGAACAGAGCGACAAGCTCAAATCGCTTTTTCTGGCCAATATGAGCCACGAAATACGCACGCCGTTAAATGCCATTCTGGGCTTTTCAAATATCATTACATCCGGGAAATTATCGCAGGAGAAACTGGATTATTTTGGAAAAATAATAGAAAATTCAGGACAACGGCTCACTGCTGTTATCGATGATATTATTGATATTTCACTTATCCAGTCGGACCAGTTAAAAGTAGATTTCCATTCTTTCAATATAAATGATATACTGGAAGAATTATTCGAAATATACAAAAATCAAAATACTGAAAAGCTGAAGAAGATTGATTGTAGTGTACGTTATTGTGAACAACCCGACCAGCATATGCTGAATTCGGATAAAAACAGGGTTTATCAGATTCTTCGCAATTTGCTCGATAATGCATTTAAATTTACCGAATCCGGCTACATCAGGTTTGGACACCTCAAATCTTTTGGGGAAGAAATGGTTCTGTTTGTTGAAGATTCGGGAATTGGTATTGAAGAGGAGAAAACCAATATTATTTTTGAATCGTTCAGACAGGCGCAGGAAGGGTTTTCGCGGCAGTATGAAGGTACAGGTCTTGGCCTGGCCATTGTTTCGGGAATTGTAAAGCGCCTGGAAGGAAGAGTGTGGGTGAAATCGGAAAAAGGAGTGGGATCCTGTTTTTATATAGCAATTCCAAGGAAGATGAAAGATCAGAAAGGAGATAAAAAAAAGATGAAAAATCAACCTGAAAAGGGCAGAAGTTTAAACCGAAAAGCGAGAATTGTCTCTTTTGAAGATGATCCGTCCAGTATCCAGTACCTGAAAAGTGTGGCATCGCTACTCGGATACGAATTGGCCAATTTCGATCATCCGCAGCGTGGAATAGAATACCTGCGCGAAAACGGGGCCGATTTGGTGTTAATGGATGTCCGGCTTCCTGAAATGAACGGGTTTGAAGCCACCCGGCTCATTAAATCGGAATTTCCCAACCTGCCGGTAATTATTCAAACGGCTTATGCCATGAAAGGCGATAAGGAAAAAGCATTTCAGGCAGGTTGCGACGATTACCTGGCTAAACCCGTTTCACTGAAGGATTTGAAAGAAAAAATAAAACTATACGCGGGCAAAAAAGATTAAGCTTTTAGTTTTTGTTAATTTTTGCTTTGGGCCTGTTTTTTTTGAAATTCCCCTTTTTCCGGCGGTTTTTATTTTTCCGCGGTTTCTTTTTTTCAAACCGGTCCATACTTTCGTTGTTCATTGATTTCCACCCGATATCGTCGGTCTCTGGCACTTCTTTTTTCGGCAATTCCGGTTTTTGCCCGCGTTTGTTGAGCTGAATAATATCTTTCACCTCTTTTAGCGGAAGGGCGAAGGTTCCCGACATGGAATCACCCTCAATGGTGAACCAGACTTCTTTTTTCAGATAATCTGTTTTCAGCGGTTTAGCGGGGCCTTTGGCTGTTTCGAGAACCATCAGTTCTTCCGGAAACTCCTGGCGCGCCTCCATATAAACGTCGAGTTCGTAAAGCAGGCAACATTTCAGTTTTCCGCAGGCGCCGGCCATTTTTTGTGCCGATGGCGAAAGCCCCTGTTTTTGTGCTGCATCCGATGAAATACTGGAAAAATCGGTTCGCCAGCTCGAGCAACACAGCTCCCTGCCACACGAACCTATTCCGCCGACCAGACCTGCTTCCTGACGCGCACCGATTTGTTTCATCTCCACTTTTATTTTGAATTCACGGGCGTAGTATTTAATCAGTTCGCGGAAATCCACCCGCCCGTCGGCAATATAGTAGAAAATGGCTTTTTTCCCATCACCCCGGTATTCAATCTCCCCAATTTTCATGTCGAGCCCCAGATCGGCTGCAATTTGCCGCGATCGTATCAGCGTTAATTTTTCCCGGCCACGGGCGTCGTTCAGCGCCTGTAAATCGTTTTCGGTGGCTTTTCGGTAAATGGTATTCAACGTGTAACGCCGCGGATTTTTTACTTTGCGGCTAAACTGTTTTTCGGCCAGATAACCGGTAAGGGTTACCTCGCCTACATCATGCCCGGGTGTGGTAGCCACAACAACCCGATCGCCTCTTTTAAGCGGCATTCCTTCGGTATTTCTGTAAAATTCTTTTCGTGTAGTTTTGAATTTAACTTCTACTATATCAGACTGGTCCGACGTATCGGGTAAATCGTTCAGCCAATTGTAAACATCAACTTTTTCTTCAGTATTTATAGTATTGAACGCGCATCCTGCACAACTCATATCTTCCCCTTCTTTATTATTTCAGGCACAAAGATCGAAAAAAAGATTGAAATGTCGTAAATTATGCTTGTCTAATTTAAAAATGTAAAACGATGGAACCATCAGAAGTATTTGGAAGTATTAACTATCTGGCTGTTATTGTGGCCGCTCTCTGTTCGTTTATCGTCGGTTGGATTTGGTACGGACCATTATTCGGAAAAATCTGGATGAAACTGCACGGTTTTTCAAAAGATGATTTAAACGAAGGCACATTGTCTATGCCGGTTATTATGATTGTAAATTACATTGCAACTGCCCTGGCAGCCCTGGCTATTGCCATGTTTATCGGCCCCGAAGCCAACGCCGGTTTCGGCATTTTTGCCGGAATAATGATTGCTGTTTTTTGGATTGGCACCAGCCGGTTAAACGATGTACTTTACGAGCGGAAACCCTTGGGATTGTTTTTTATAAATGTGGGTTACACGTTGGTTATTTACGTCATTATGGGTGCAATACTGGGCGCCTGGCACTAATCGTTTTTTTACGGATGGCATCTCGCCGGGAGGTGCTGTCCGTCGTCTTTACCTCCACCCAGGATAAATACCGTAAAAATTTTATACTAATTTTTATGGTCAACCGTAAAATTTTTATACTAATTTTTATGGTCAACCGTAAAAATTTGTATTTTTGAAAAAAAATAAACAATGATTTACCGGTATATTCAGAAAGAATGTTTGAATCACTTGGCAAAAAGCAGAAAAGTAATGTTGATTTATGGCCCAAGGCAAGCAGGAAAAACTACTCTTGTGAAAAATCTGGAGAAAGAATCGGGATTAAGGGCCTTGTATCTTTCAGCAGATTTAAGTAAAAATGAAAAACTTTTAATACAGCGTGACTTAAAAGTTTATTCTGATCTCACTGAAGGATACCAGCTTTTAATTATTGATGAAGCGCAACGTGTACCGGATATTGGCCTGGTTCTAAAAATCATGTATGATGAAATGCCACATTTGAAAGTCATTGCAACTGGCTCATCTTCCTTTGATTTAGCAAACAGTGCTTCAGAACCGTTAACCGGTCGTAAGCGGATTTTTCATCTGCTACCTTTGTCTTTGGAAGAGATTTCCGGTGAGATGAACAAATATGAATTGGATCAACAATTAGAAGATTTGTTGATTTATGGTTTGTATCCTGAAGTTTACACGAGCAGTTCGAATGAAAAAAAGGAAATTCTGGAAGACATTAGTGAATCGTATCTGTTTAAAGATGTTTTGCAACTAACAACCGTCAAATATATCGCAAAAATCAGGGATCTGCTTCGCCTGATAGCTTTTCAGGTCGGTCAGCAGGTTTCCATTCATGAGCTAACCAACAAGCTGGGAATTAACCGCGAAACTGTTGAGCGTTACATCGATTTGCTGGAAAAAGCATTTGTAATATTCCGACTGCCAGCCTTTAGCCGTAATCCCCGAAACGAGGTATCCAAAATGGATAAAATTTATTTTTACGACAATGGCATTCGAAATATTTTAATCGATAACTTAAAACCGCCTGATTACAGAACAGATATCGGAAATCTTTGGGAAAACTTTGTTGTAGCTGAACGCAGGAAACAAATACTATATCACAGAAAAAATGTACATTCCTATTTTTGGCGAACCTATTCAGGTACAGAAATAGATTATGTAGAAGAGACAGATACAGGCTTTACCGGTTATGAAATTAAATTGAACAAAGATAAATTCAGAATACCCAAAGCCTGGAAAACTGAATATAACGGAGAATTAAAACTAATTAACCGTAAAACTTACCTTGATTTTTTGTTGAAAAATAATGGCTGAACCAACCTCTGAATATTTTTATCGGGAAATCCAAACCACTATCTTTGTTTCCCAATGACTGATGCAAAAAAATATGTGGAAACGCCCTTGATGAAGCAATACTACAAAATCAAGGACAAACACCCTGATGCGGTTTTATTGTTCAGAGTAGGCGATTTTTATGAAACCTTTGGTGAAGATGCCATAAAAGCTGCCGAAATTCTGGGGATTACATTAACCCGCCGGGCCAACGGAGCCGCCAGTTATGTAGAACTGGCCGGATTCCCTCACCATGCGCTCGATACCTACCTTCCCAAACTGGTTCGCGCAGGCCAGCGGGTAGCTATTTGCGAACAACTCGAAGACCCGAAACTCACCAAAAAAATTGTAAAACGTGGCATTACCGAGCTCGTAACTCCCGGCGTTTCCATTAACGAAAATATTCTTGAAAACCGGGAAAACAACTTTCTGGCATCGGTTCATTTCGATAAAAAAATGGCCGGCGTTGCCTTTATGGATATTTCGACCGGCGAATTTTTAACAGCCGAGGGAAATTACGAGTACGTCGATAAACTGCTCAGTTCTTTTCAACCCAAAGAAGTGCTGTTCCAGCGGGGCAGGGGACAGGAGTTCAGCGAAATTTTCGGAAATAAATATTACACCTACAACCTCGACGACTGGGTTTACACCAGCGATGCCGCATCCGACCGCCTCACCCGGCATTTTGAAACCACTTCGCTGAAAGGATATGGTATTCAGAATATGCCGCTTGCAATAATTGCCTCCGGGGCGGTGTTGCACTACCTCGATTTGACCCAGCATCATCAGATAAAACATATCACCGGGCTGAGCCGCATAGAAGAAGAGCACTACGTTTGGCTCGACCGGTTCACTATCCGCAACCTGGAACTTTTTGCACCTATTCACGAAGGGGGAAAATCGTTGCTTCAGGTGATTGACAAAACCATTACGCCGATGGGTTCGCGCCTGTTGAAACGCTGGATGGCACTGCCTTTGAAAGACATCGGTCCGATTAATGAACGGCTCGATGCCGTGGAGTTTTTCCTCAAACATCCCGAAACCAAAGAAAATCTGGAAGACCACCTGCGGCAAATTGGCGATTTGGAAAGGCTGGTTTCCAAAGTGGCCGTGGGACGCATCAATCCGCGCGAAATGGTGCAGGTAAAAAATGCACTAAACGCCATTGCGCCCATCAAACAGGTTTGTGCCGACGTTGAAAATGAAACGCTGAACCGGTTTGCCGAACAACTAAACAACTGTAGTCTTATTCGCGAGCGGATTCAGAAAGAAGTTGTAGCCGATCCGCCAACGGCGGTGAACAAAGGAAAAGTTATTGCCGAAGGTGTTTCGGAGGAGTTGGACGATTTGCGGAAAATAGCTTACTCGGGAAAAGATTACCTGGCGCAGTTGCAAAAACGGGAAAGCGAAAAAAACGGTATTTCATCACTGAAAGTGGGGTTCAATAATGTTTTCGGTTATTATATTGAAGTGCGCAATACCCACAAGGATAAAGTTCCTTCCGACTGGATTCGGAAACAAACCCTGGTGAACGCTGAACGGTACATCACGGAAGAATTGAAAGAATACGAATCGAAAATTCTGGGGGCGGAAGAAAAAATTTTGACCCTCGAAACGCAGCTTTTTAACGACCTTATCCTGGCGCTTTCGGAATACATTTCGGCTATACAGCTCAATTCCAATATTCTGGCAAAAACAGACTGCCTGCTTTCTTTTGCCACCTGCGCCGAAAGTTACGGCTATTTCAGGCCCGAGGTGAACGACAGCGCCGAAATCGATATCAAAGAAGGCCGCCATCCGGTTATCGAGCACCAGTTACCCATTGGCGAATCGTATATTGCCAACGATGTGCATTTGGATCAGGATGACCAGCAAATCATCATCATCACCGGGCCGAATATGGCGGGTAAGTCGGCGTTGCTCAGACAAACTGCACTGATTACCCTGTTGGCACAAATGGGAAGTTTTGTTCCGGCACAGTCTGCAAAAATCGGGCTGGTGGACAAAATTTTCACCCGTGTGGGTGCCTCCGATAATATTTCGCTGGGCGAATCCACATTTATGGTGGAGATGAACGAAGCTGCCAGTATTTTGAACAATGTTTCGGACCGAAGCCTGATTCTGTTCGATGAACTGGGTAGAGGAACTTCAACCTACGACGGTATTTCCATTGCCTGGTCGATTGTGGAGCATTTACACGAATACCCGCGGGCCAAAGCTAAAACACTTTTTGCCACACATTATCACGAGTTGAATGAAATGGAGGGCGCTTTTCCCCGGGTGAAAAACTATAATGTGTCCATTAAGGAGGTAGGCAATAAAGTGATTTTTTTGCGTAAACTAATTAAAGGTGGAAGCAA
>CAZXHP010000105.1:3842-13213 GCA_964639655.1 uncultured Mariniphaga sp. | reverse complement strand
ATAAGCGAATTAAAAAAGAGGCATTCCTGATTTAATTAGCCCTAACTTTCTATTTTTAAGATTATTGCAGAAAAATTTCTTTATGTGATTTAAAGAGATATTTTTCAGAACATTGTTTTGTAACATAGTTTCAAAACATAACTGTATAACATTTGAGATTTTCGGTCATTTGTCAGGAGTTTTCCGATATAGTTGGTAATTTTGCAAGTACTGCTAACTCAATAAAAAAACTGTATCATGGAAACCGCAACAGCATGTCCGACCAGCACAGCCACAATTCTGGCCTGTCAAAAAATTGCCCGATCGTTCAAAGAAAACATTTACGAATTGTCCAGGGTCCGAAAGGATTGGGACCCGGAATATGCTACCTCTTTAAATGTTTGGATTAACGATACCATTGAAAAGTATTATGCTGAAAATCTCGACAGCATAAAAGACAAAAGATATAGGGACTGGCACGAAGTGATGGTGGCCGGCCTGCAAAGTCTGAAAGTATTGCGTGCCGCTTTAAAAGTAGATTTTAAAAACGACAAGCCATTTTTGAAGGGATTATTTAAAAAACTGGGATACAGCGATTATTTCAGTGATGCAAAAAATGGAGATCACGTGAGTCTTTATAAGTTTTTATCGGCTTTTGTTAACAACCTCGAAGAGGAATCAAAACAAAAAATCATTCACAAAGGTGTTCCGGAGTCTCTGTTTGAAAAAATTCAGGAAACAGCCCGGCAAATAGAAGAATACAAATGTTGTTTCGAAGCACTTGAAAGTGAAAATGAGCTGAATACCTACGCTCAAAAAGAAGTAGCAGAAATTTACGAAACCATACAGGATATTTGCCGAATTGCCGTGGCCTATTTTCAGTTCGACCCCGTTAAGCGCGACGAATTTAATTTCTACAAAGTAATGGTCAATCTTTAAACTGTCTGATAATTAGCTTTAAAAGCGGCCTGCCGGTTTGTCCGGCCGGTCGCTTTTGTTGTTATCCTATTTCTTGAATAATGGATCGGCGCCAATAGTGCCAATCAGATCATTCATATAATCCTCAGATTCTACATATTTTAACTGGGTTTCAGCTTTATTCAGTCTTCTATGAATTGCCATGGTTTCCACCAGCGATTGATTGTTCGGTTCGGCCATAAAATCTTTTAAATACTGAATCTGGCTGAGAAGCAAAGCCGATTCTTTTTCCTGCTTTAGTTTCAGCCGTTCTTTATACCAGGCGGATTGAAGCACATATTTCCTATCGAACTCTTTTCTCAGTTCGGGATTGCTGAGTTCCTTCCCTTCGTAATGACCGTAGGCCATAATGTGCAACAGTATTTTCAGCGGAGGAATAGCCGCTTCCACACTGCCTTCCTCAAAATACCGCAAGGCTACTTTTTGCTGAGCCTCCACAATGTTTTTAATACCGTCCGCATAATCTTCCATACTTTGGAGTTCAGGGTGCAGCATTTTGTCGTTAAACACTTCCAAAGGTTCATCAAATAATTTGTTCATGCACCTGAATGCAAAATTTTTATTAATCCGGTAACCTAATCTGCTGGCGAGGATTTTTTCACCATTGTAGTCGAAATCTTCCAGTTTATCGAGGCAATTGTGTTTTATCAGGTTTTTCGCATCGCGGTCTTCGGGTTCCAGCCTGGCCCATATTTCAGGTATCAGGATGCTGATGTCATGGTCGAATCGTTTGTGTGTGCCAATGTACCCGGCAGCAGAACTGAACCCCTGGTATTCGGAAAGAATATAAGAAAGCAGGGCGTTGTTCAAGTCGGTAGTGGGTACCAGCATATTGAAGGGCCCTTTAGTTAGTGCACCTTCGGAACCTGCTCCGGTTGTGGAAGGCGATTTCCCGGTCAAACTGCAGATAAAATCCATAAATAGTTCTGGAATTTCCTGGTAATGAATGGGATTGTAAACGCTCAACGGGCGAATTCCTTTTTCTTTTTCCGCAGGGTTATTTCTGCGACCCGGGAGAACTGCATTTACAGGGAAATGCGCAGGTTGGCCGGCATCGATTTTCCGGAACAGCCTCACGCCGACTTCCGCAAGATGAGCATCCTGATTTTCATTTTTGAAAAGATTACGTTGCAGGTAGCGTGGATTTTTTGTTGGAACACCGTCAACTAAACGGGGGTGCGACGGAGTAACAAAATAACACGCCTTCTGTCCTTCTGCCACCTTTTTAATCAGGTCTTTTACCGGTTGGGTGTATTGGTCGAAATGTATAGCATCTTCATACAAATCGATGGCATCGTTGCGTGTGAGTGGTTCGTAATTGGTCAGAAAAGTGTTGTTTTCAACAATATCAGCCTCTGCATCTTTGTCGTATCCGCGAATTATTGCTTCGTCGGGTCTTTGGAACAAAAAACTTTCGCAATTGGTAACCAGCTTTACACTTGGGTTTTTATATTCGGGATTCAGGTTGTTCAACTTGCCGGCCGGCAGGGTTATGGAAGCTGTAATATCGTCTTCCATTTGTATTTTCTGGCTTGGAATAAAATCGGAGCGCAGCTTGTGCAGGTACCATTTTCCCTCGGGACTAAACCCGATTCGCACGTAGCTGGCCATTATTTTATTGTGCTTGTAACGCAAGGCATTGCCGTTCCGGCCGTTCACAATTTCCACATTCAGAAATTCCTTCCAGGGTCCTTTATCCAACTGTGTACGGTACATGCGTTTTATGTACAAAGCGAGTGTTTTTACATGCGTGGGAATGCCATCCAGAAACTTGTTGTATTCGTCGTTGTACTGGTCGGATGGCGTTAGTAGTTTTACCGCCGATCCCAGCGTGCGGTGCGGGCTCAGGAAAGGACGCGACGGACGGGCATCCGGGTAAATGGTTTTCCAGCGGTTGGAATAGTCGTAGTTGATTAACATATCAACCATTTCCGAATCTTTTTCCAAATCCCGAATATAAAATGAGCCGTATTTGATGGCATTCTGCATCGATTTGGAAATTTCCGATTTTCCGCCTCCTGAAACGGTGCTTGGTTTATGGCAGAAAATTCCTTCGGGAGCGGTATCGATTATCCGCCAAAGTTGTTGTTCAGGATGTTTTACCAGCTGAAATTTGTGTCCGGTGGGGTGTACATATATTTTTTCGGGCGAAAGCCGAAGTGTTTCTTCCTTGCCGTTATTTTTCCACGATACGGTGCCTTTTTCAATGTCTATATCGGCATGTTCATGAATATAAATGATGTTGGGGTATTTTTTATCGACGGCGTAATTTTCAGGCCTCACATCGATTTTTCCATCGAGCAGCTTTTTAACCTCCTCAAAAGAATAGTTGTGATTGAATTTTCCGGAAAAGGGTTCGCCGTAAATGTTGTCGCCCATGTTCCCGCGTGGAAACGCAATGGCGCCTCCGGCATGTTCTTCTTCAACCAGCCCGAAAAGGTTTGCCGAATAACTGATTTGTGTTTTTATTTCTTTTTTGGAATACCCGTAGTAATTATCGGCGATTAGAGTAACCACAACCCCGCGTTCATCGCGGCAGGTTACTTTAAAAGCTCCGCCATCGTTATACAACTCATTTTCATCGGTCCAGCACATACCGTCTTTTCGCTGCCGTTCTGTTGCTTCGTTGTAATGGGGCAGACCGATGTCTTTCTTTTTTAATTCGACGAGTTGCGGCGCCAGAATAATACACCCGGTATGACCGGTCCAGTGTTCAATATCGAGGGCAGCATCATTTTCGGCCAGATTATGGTCGCCGGCGTTACCAAATATAGTCTCCACAAAATCGAGGTTACTTACAAGGCTGCCTGGCGCAAAAAAACGTATCTCCATACTTTTTTCGCTAATTACCCCTTTTACCTCAGGGCAAACTACGGGGCGAAGCAATAATGAAACCATAGTCCTGGCAATTTCTTCCTGGTTTGCAGTAAAAGGCAGAATATTCAGTTCATCGGACGGATGAAGTGCAGCACGCAACATATGGGCAAACGCAATTTTCGGCACTTCCTTTTTGTCGAGGGCAACCGGCAGTCCTCCTTCCACAATATGAAATGTTCCTTTGGTTGTTCGCTTATCTGCCGCCGGATTATTAAGAATACCCTGTTTTAACCGGTATGAACTCAATAAATTACTTTTAAAAGAATTTCCATTGGCCGGTAAACTCACTTCACGTGCCATTCCCGGCTGGTTAAGCACAAAAGTTGAATCGGGAAGACGACAGGGCTTGTCAATATCGATTTCTTTCAGGTAATCGTCTAAAAAATTCTGAATGCGGGTGTCAACCGGAGAAAGATGCCCTGAAAGCAATCTCGATTTTTCGCGAAAACTGCTGATTAATCCTTCGGTAAGCGCCATAAAACGGGCACTGGCCAGTTTTGAACCTTCTTCCTTGTCGTCCAGAAACAAGGGTTGTCCCAGGGCAGCTAACTGTAAATTAATGTATTGAATCATTTCCTTCCGGTCTTTTTTTCTGGGTTTTTGGGTATCTCGCTCCATATTTTTCATAGTAGATGTATCTTTTAGTATTTCAACGAAATTACGAAATAAAAGGGACTAATACCAATACAAAAACACCTTTAAGATTTTTTTGACTTTGGGATAATCGAGAGTTTACATCAGCATGATGCCGCAGCGGGACGCCGTATAAATCAGAAGTCAGGTCAGGAATCTACCGGTTTGTATCCTTCGGGAACAACTGATTCTGAAGGCTCATAAGGAAATACATCTACAATTGTGCTTACTGCAAGCGATGAAATTACATAGGGGATTACCATATACGAAAGGCTTTCGTCGAGTCTGGCCAAAGCTTCCTTAATATCATCAGCCATTACAATGTAATACGTACGGAGTTTTTTCTCCTTTCCGGCTTCCTCGTCTATTGTAACCAGATTAATGGTGGCTTTAAACCACCACTCGCCGTTGTCGTAAGGAAATACTTCGGCAATTTTCGATTTTTTAATATCGGTTACCGTAAATTCACCCTTTACCATTTGCTGCATTTGCCGAATCATGCGGGTTTCCGCATCGGTAAACGAGACGGCATCCAGCAGAAAGTTTTCGGTTACCGTTTGTTCTTTGCCACTTTCCAAAACTTTGGTGTATTTCACTTTACATTCGAACCAGGTTTGCATAACTCAATTTTTTATGAGAGCACAAAAATAGCCAAAAAAAGAACCGGTTTGTTAAAATTCCAACCGGTTCTTAAGTGAACTAAACTAAAAGATAAACTACTTTTCTCTGTTTTAAGCTTGTAGAATTGTTAGTAAGTTTAATAATAGTTTGAAAAAGGAGCCGCCCCTACAAACGACTCCTTACAGACAGCTACAGACTAAAAAGCTGAAGAAGGTGTTTAGTTGTAGGCACTTTCTCCATGTTCATAAACATCGAGGCCTTCTTCTTCAATGCGTTTGGAGACGCGCAAACCAACCGTTGCTTTTATCGTTTTAAAAAGGATTAGTCCTAATCCGAAGGCCCATGCAAAAACAGCCACGACGCCAATTAACTGGGCAATAAGCAGGCTTGTTCCGCCACCATAAAACAAGCCGCCATCAGTGGCAAACAACCCTACAGCCAGCGTACCGAATGCTCCGTTTACTCCGTGCACTGAAACCGCGCCCACAGGATCGTCAATCTTAAGTTTCTGGTCAATAAATTCTACGCTGAAAACAAGGATGATACCTGCTATAAGCCCGATGATGAGTGCACCTCCGGGACTGACTATATCTGCTCCGGCAGTTATGCCAACCAAACCGGCAAGAGCGCCGTTCAAAGCCAGCGACAATGCAGGTCGTTTATATCTCCACCAGGAAACAAGCAGGGCTGTTACCGCACCACCTGCCGCTGCCAGGTTGGTGGTTAGAACAATGTGCGCTATCGCCAGCGTGTTGTCATTTCCTGCTGCTCCCAGCTGCGAACCGGGGTTAAAACCAAACCAGCCAAACCAGAGAATAAAAACGCCAAGCGCGGCAAAAGTGAGGTTATGACCCGGAATGGCTTTTGCTTTGCCTTTAACATATTTTCCGGCACGGGGCCCCAAAACAATGGCTCCGGCCAGGCCTACCCAGGCTCCGACAGAATGTACGAGTGTTGACCCTGCAAAATCGAGAAATCCCAACTGATCGAGCCAGCCGCCGCCCCATTTCCAATGCCCTGAGATCGGGTAAATGAAAACCGTAATCACTACTGTGAAAATCAAATAAGCGTTAAATTTGGTGCGTTCCGCCACTGCACCTGAAACAATTGTTGCGGCCGTGGCTGCGAAAACCGTTTGGAACATCAGGTCGGTTTTGTTGGCGTAATCGCCTATACCGTCATCGTTGAAAAACAGATCGGGCATTCCGATAAAACCCCCGATTGAATCGCCGTACATTATTGTATAACCAATTAGCCAGAACAGAATGGAGCCGATGGAAAAATCCATCAGGTTTTTTGTGAGAATGTTTGCCGTGTTTTTCGATCGGGTAAATCCCGCTTCAACCATTGCAAAACCGGGCTGCATAAACATCACCAGAAATGTGGCCACCAAAACCCATATGTTGTTAATCGAAATAGAAAGTTCTTCCATGATTATTTAATTTTATGTGTTAGTTACTCTTCTTTTCCTTTAATGTAAAGCGATTCATCTCCCTGCTCTCCCGTGCGGATGCGGTAAGATTCTTCGATGGGAATAATAAAAATCTTTCCGTCGCCGATTTCACCTGTGCGGGCAGCTCCAAGAATTGCATTCACAGTTTTTTCCACATTTTTGTTGCGAACAATTATGGAAAGTTTGGTGCGCTCAATGGTACTTGTGTCGTAAACAACACCGCGGTAAGCGCGCTCCTCACGTGCCTGTCCCACGCCACGTACATCCCAGTAAGAGAAAAATTCAATACCGGCCTCGTACAACGCTTCCCAAACTTCTTCAAATTTGGTTTTTCGAATAATAGCCTCAATTTTTTTCATAACAGTCTGTTTTATAGTTTACAATGAAATTCCTACCACAATATAAAATTGCTCGGATGAAGGATTAAGAATAGCTGCCCCTGAAACCGGAAGTGCAAACGAATCGGTAATTTTTATTTCTTTTGAAGTCCCGATTCCGATGTTGCAAATGTTAAATTTTCCGTCAACGGTGTAGGCGCCGTCGCCTCCGCCTAAAAAAAGATCAACTGTCCCTGCCGAAACTCCCGCTTCCAGATAGATGTCACCTTCCCCGCCATTCATCATGTAAGCACCGGTAAGCGAAAAACCGCCGATTTCAAGGCCAAGCATCGGTTCAATGTAGTGCGAGTCGCCGTCCATCCATTCTGTGCCCGGGAAATAATAATCGGTAAGCGTTAGGGTTAATGAAGCGTTTTCCCCCAGGTCAAAGCCATAGCTTGCGTAAAGGTCGGCTTCAGCCGCTTCGTCGGTCGATGCATTGAATGAACCCCATGCGCCAATGGCAAAACCGCCCGCGCTAAATTCAACCGAAGGTTGAAATGCCGGACCTGAGCCAAATTTTGTGCCCCTGAATACATAGCTGCTGTAAATATCAAGTCCCGTGTTCCATTCCTGTGCGTTAATATGCGGTGACAAGGTAAAAATCAGTAACAAACCGGCAGCAATCCTAGTAATCTTTTTCATGGTTTTAAATTTTAAATGTTAAACATATTTATTGAAAATTATTATTTTTTAATATAACCCTCATATTTTTCAATATATTTTCTATTTTTTATTCTTTTCAATTATTTAACCCTAATTATTTACATATGATTGCTCAAAAATGATATGTATTTTCAAATGAACCCATTTTTTTAGAGCATAATTTCATTGATTTAACAAATAGTTAAAATTAGATACATATTTGTATTATATGGATACTATTTAATCAAAATAGTAGAAAAATGATACATAAATGGTGTCTGTAATTATAAAATGTTCTTTTTGAATGGGGTTGTTTTAAAAAAATAAAACAGTTTGTTGACCTTACCGCTTTTTGTTGTTTTTTTGTACAAACTATTTGTTTTTCAGTGAGTTATTGAAACAATGCAGTTTGATCAACGTAGGGTTTTCAAAACTTTTTATGAATTCTATCTGGAAAAGTTGAAATGCGCAACAAAAAATACTAAAAAGTATTGTATTTCATGTCGGATTGAACTAACTTGAAAAATCAAAATGTTCTAAATATTACACAAATGAAAACACTGATTTCAATTTTGGTTTTCTCATTTATATTTGGTTTTCAGCAACAGGAAATTACAATTGAGGAGCCTGAGTTTACCGGAATTATAGTAATGGTGAGAGACAACAGTTCGGGCGAGCAGTTGGAAAAACAAAAAGCAGCTTCTGCCTCAAAAGCCGATATCGGCGCGGCGCTTTTCGGCGTTTCAAAGGCCAGGGGTATGAACGTGGTGAATGGCACCGAAAGTCCGGTAAGAGCCGGCAGCGAGACCCCGCTGAAGTTTATTGTCAGAGTAAAAGAAAACGATCGCGACCCCGTAGAAGTAATCAATATTTTTCGGTTAGAGCAGGATTTAAAAAAGGAAAGGCGCACCATTGTCACGGGTACTGTAAATTTCAATCAAACCACCGGGTTAAACATCGATTTTATTCCGTTTGAAGCTTCCAGATATGGACAAAGTTCCTATTTGATTGAGCTGCCCGAAGTTGCTTCCGGCGAGTATGCCATAACGCTCGATGGTTCAAGAGATGTTTTTAACTTGTTTGGCGTAGATTGAACGGGGACAAAAAAATAGTTTAAATCGATGGCTGCGATTTTGGGCCGGTAGTTTTTTCCGGGTATAAAAAATTACGGAAAAAGAAGAGGTACTTCAGTTAAGCGCAAAAAGTTGCGTTACACCGAAAAGAAATTTATATTTTCACCCCCGCAAAAAATTATAACAGATGGGTATGGGACAATTTTCGAAGCAGCAAACATTTTGGATGGGTTTGTTTGTTTTTTTTATCATTAACTTTTTTCAGGCTTTATTTATTGAATTGCATTTCGACGAGGCTTATTACTGGCTGTATTCCCGGAACCTGGCCTGGGGCTATTTCGATCACCCGCCGATGGTAGCAGCCCTGATTTCTGCCGGAACCCAACTTTTCGGCGGTTATTTGGGTGTTCGTTTCTTTTTTATTTTACTCACGCTCAGCTCGTTTATTTTACTGTGGGATTTGGTAAAACCGTACCATAATTCACCATTGATTTTCTGGCTGATGGTGTTTTCAATCAGCCTGTGGATGCCTTATACCTTTTTTGCTGTGCCTGATACGCCCTTGTTCTTTTTTGCCGTTTTGTTTTTATGGCTCTACCGGAAGTACCTTCAAAAAGCCACCTGGACGATTGTTTTCGGCCTTGCGTTTGCAACTGCAGGTATGTTTTATTCCAAATACCATGGTTTTTTGCTGCTGCTTTTTGTTTTTCTGTCGAACCCGAAACTGATAAAAGA
>CAZXHP010000105.1:2591-3742 GCA_964639655.1 uncultured Mariniphaga sp. | reverse complement strand
GGGCGCTGAAATTTGTGTTTGCGGGAGTTTTTCTGTTTTTCTTTTTCGTTACATTCGGCGGCGATATTGAACTGCACTGGCCGTTAATTGCCTATATTCCCATGTTTATTCTCGCTTATATTTATATAGGGAAACACGAGCGATGGCAGAAGTTGGTGAAAAAGCTGGGCGTTGCCGGGTTTTTTGTGTTTCTGGCAGTCAGAATTTACCTTATGGCCGGTGCCCCGGGAGTTCCCATCGAAGCGGTACGGCAAATGACCGGCTGGAAAGAGGAAACTGCTCTTCTGCAAAAGGAAGCCGGGGATAAACCTGTTGTTTTTTCCGAAAGTTACCAAAAAGCGTCTCTTTACGCCTTTCATACCGACAGGCCATCCACTACTTACGCTTTGTTGTCAGGGTTTTATAAATATTCCCAGTTCGATTTGTGGCCCATCGAGGACAAAATCCAGGGGCAGGATGTTTTGTTTGTGTCGATGGACAAGTTGCTTATGAAAGACAATGTAAAACATATTGAAGGGAACCTGAAAAACTGGTATGTGCGCGAAATTTCCGATTTTAATTCGTACAGTTTGCTGGAACTGAAAGCCCACACCGGCACTTTTTTGCTGGAAAACAAAGTGCTGACGGTTCCCGAAGTTGCGTTTTTTAATCCGTATGAAAGAGTTGTGGAACTGGAAAAAAATCCTGAGTTGCAGGCGCATCTGCAGCTTTGGGTTTATGCTGGACGAAAATGGAAGCTGCTTGATGAATCCGCTTTGGAGAACATAAAAATCGAATCCGAAGAAACGGTTTCAGTGCGAAACGTAATATTCAACCTTCCTGATTCAATCAATGGAGACCAACTTTTTTTCCTGGGATTACAAAACGGACCGTTTCTGCCCGTTCATTCCCACGTGGAGTTTGAAATGCACGTCGATTAGGCCTTATTAAAATTTCCTGGCCGGCTCGGTAATTTTTACCAGGTGCATGTTGCTCAGGCGTTGTTCTCGTGTAGCCGGATTAATAAAACCGGGAGTTAATTTTGAAAGGCTACGGTGCTTGAACGACTGAATGAGTTCCACTTTGGCCGTCGATTGTTCAATTTCTTCCAACCCTTCGTCGTTTGTAAAAATCCAGTCATTTTTTCGGGCCAGGCATTTTTTCAGATCTTC
>CAZXHP010000105.1:0-2491 GCA_964639655.1 uncultured Mariniphaga sp. | reverse complement strand
CCCTGAATTTTCCCGATGGTTTTTTGCATCCCGGGCGAAGGTTTTTCTTCAAAAAAATACAGAAGCCATTTAGCCGACAAAACAGCCATAAATGGTGAAAGCACCATAAAATAATGCGGCGCTTTGGCTTTGGCCACTGAAATAATTATCCAGTAGAAGAAAATTCCTCCCAAGGTGAAAAGTTCCGGGGTTTTTGATTTGAAAAGGGTTTTAAATTCCATAAACAGCCCGATAAAAAACAACACGGCCCAGGGGAGAAAAATGTAAAGTGCAGTGTGGAAATAAAAGAGGTAATCGGTGCTGCCGCCCTTAATAGCGCCGGTAATTCGCCCAACATTGTTTCCCCAGAAAAAATAGCTCAGCCCGTCAACACCGAACTGGTTAAAAATACCTGCAAGACCGATTGCAAGAACTGCCAAAGTAAAAACAGCGCCCAGCGCCACTTTGTAACTGAAAACCAGTTTCAGTTGTTTGTGGTAAACCAGGTGCGAAACAGCGGCGGTAACCGGCACAAATACGCCAATTGGGCCTTTTGAAATAATTCCGAGACCAATTCCCAGTCCGGCCAGCAGCATGTTTGGCAGCTTTTTCGTTTTAAAATATTCGGCAAGCTGCCATACCGAAAAAATAACGTTTGCCGTTAACAGACTGTCGGTATGAATATCGTTGTGAAACAGGAAATAAAACTCCGAAGTGGCCAGCATCAACGCAGCAACGGCTGCGGTTTTTTGGGTGTAATAAAGTCGGGTAAAACGGTAAGTGGAATAAACGGCGATACCGGAATACAGCAGCACCGGAAGTTTAAAGGCAAATCCTGTTGGCCCGAAAATGAAGTAGAACGGGGTGGTAATCCAGAAAAGTAGCGGCGGCTTTTCCAGGTAAGGTTCAAAATGAATTTTCAGGTTTACCCAGTCGCCGGTTTCATAAATAATGCGGCTGATGGCGGCATATTTCCCGGCATCGCTGGTAATGGGAGCAATCAACCCGAAAAACCAGGTTAAAACCAGGAAAACTCCGATTGAATAATTGATGAGCGTTTGAAAGCTGTCTGCAGGTTTTTGAATCAGTTTTGTCATTTTTTGTTTGATTTAGGTATTGCCACAAAATAAACCGTTCCGCCCGCTTTAATGTTTCGGATTGCCGGCTGCATAAAACCTGGAAATTTTTCCGCAGGAACACGGCTCCACTCTTCAGAACCCGGATGGATATCGTAATTGCTCAAATCCAGGAACGGTTCTTCCTTCGGACTAAAAACCAGCAGGTGGTTCGGATTTGACGGAAGCGTGTAAACCGTGTCCATACTTACCACATTCATTTCGTGGTTGCTGTGGATACGGATGTTCGATGCCGCCCGGATGTTTCCGTAAACGTAAATTTGTTCATTTCCTGACTTTCGGCTGGCCCGGATGTTTTTAACCAGCTGTTCGCCCGGATTGGGCATCAATAGTGGATACAGTAAAATATGTACACTGAAATAGAGCAGCAAAATGAAATTGGCCAGGATGATTTCTCTGGTGAAAGTTTTCAATTTTTGAACTGCCAATAGACCGATAAGTAGAATGCCGGCAACCGTTCCCAAAATCAGAACTTTATCGGGAAGAATAAAAACGATATATAATATATTCACAAACAGTATTAAAAAAACAAATGCCTGAAAAATTCTAAAAGCCGCTTTGGCGCCGCGTGTTTCGGTACCGGTAATTGCAGATGCAAAAAAGATTGAAACCAGCGGGATAACCGGCAACAAATACCTGTCGTAAAATTTAAACACCGCAGCAGACATAATCAGCACCATCGCCACCCAAACGGCAATCATTCCTAAAATGGCTTTGTTTTTTTGGTCTGAATTCAAAATGAAAGCTTTCAGTTTTTTTGGCCTCGAAAAAGCGATGACAAACCATGGCAAGGTGAAGGCAATTAGGTTAACAATGCCCAGAAAACCGTTGGTAATTACCTGTAAAAGTTTCGACGAAACCCGTTCTCCCACCTGGTCGGCAAAAAAGGAACCGATAAATTCCCGGCCATGTTCGATGTACATGATTACAAACCAGCTTAACGCAACTACAACGGCCAGGGAAACTGCACCGGGATGGAGAATTTCACGCAGTTTTTTCCGCCGCCAGGGATTAAACAGCAGATACAGAAAGCTGATTCCGGCGAACGCGGCTGCAGGTAATCCTTTGGTTTCAAAAGCAAATGCAGCACCCAGGTAAGCCATCCAGTAATATTTTTTTGAAGGGTTTTCACTCAGCATAATTTCCAGAAACCCCCAGGCGCTGACGGTGAGAAAAAGCACCAGCAAAATGTCGGGAATGGAACGGCTGGAGCTTATCAAAACCAGCGGATTGGCTGCCGCGATAAAAGCAGCTGTAAGTGCTGTTCTGCGGTTTTTTAACAGCGATTTCGCCATAAAATAAACAATCGCTGCCAGAAATGCACCGGCCAGCCAAAACAGCACCCGCGATGAAAATTTGTTTACACCCAGAATTTT
>CAZXHP010000104.1:0-13234 GCA_964639655.1 uncultured Mariniphaga sp. | reverse complement strand
GCCCGGTTTCGATGGAGATTTCGCTTTTCGATTCATCGATAAACCAGTAGGCATCGAGGCAAAAATCGCCCACCACTGCAATTCTGACCTTGCTGATGTCTTTTAATACTTTTTGAAGTCGGTCTTTATTCATTCTTATATTAAATTATTTATCAATGCATTACAACCTTTTCTATTATATTTTCTCCCGCCTTTTCCACTGAAAAGAAACCATTTTGAAAAACCTTATTCTGTGGTTAAAGAGGGAGGTGCATCTTCCGGTCTGCTGCCCAGGTTTTTATTGGGTTCCCGCCCCATCCTGAAAACCAGCGTGCTCCCGTTTTTGATCTGTTCATGGGTAAACCATGGTTTATTCAATGTATTTCCATTCAATGTAGCAGACTGGATATATTTGTTTTCTTTCGAGTTGTTAACCGTTTCAATAACAAACTGTTCGGCATCATAGTACGACCTATCGAGATGCAGTATTACTTTACTGAACTCAGGGCTTCCGATGGCATACACATTCTGGCCGGGCGCTACCGGGTAAAATCCCATAGCACTTAACACATACCAGGCCGACATTTGGCCCATATCTTCATTTCCGCATAACCCGTCGGGGCCGTCGTGGTACAATTCGTCCATCACTTTTCGGGCCAACTCCTGAGCTTTCCATGGTGCACCTGCATAATTGTACAGATAAAGTGTATGATGGCTGGGTTCGTTCCCGTGGGCGTACTGCCCGATTAACCCGGTTACATCGGAAGTGGTTTCCTGCACTTCGGAACTCATGGTAAACAGCGTATCCAGCTTGTTCAGAAAATTCTGCCTGCCGCCTTCCAAATCGATTAAACCCTGCACATCATGCGGAACAAACCAGGTATATTGCCAGGCGTTGGCTTCGGTGTAATGCCGCTCATCTCCGTGTCCGACAAATGTGGGATTGAACGGTGTTAACCAATTCCCGTTACTGTCTTTCGGGCGTGCCAATCCCGTATTTTCGTCTATTACATTTTTATAACTGGCTGCCCTATTCATAAACAGCTCGTAATCGGCAGTTTTTCCCAATGCTTTTGCAAGTTGGGCCACGCACCAGTCATTGTAGGCATATTCCAGTGTTCTCGAAACCGATTCTCTCAACTTGTCGTAGGGAATGTAACCGTATTCCATGTAGTCATTCAGGCCTCTCCTTCCGCGTGAAGGGTGGTCGTCGGGCGGTGTTTCCATGGCATTTTTCTTTACCGCTTCATACGCTTTTTCCGCATCGAAGTCACTGATTCCTTTCCGATACGCGTCGAGGATGGCAGCTACCGGATGGTCGCCAATCATGTCGTTGGTGTAACTGTTCCCAAACTGTTGCGGTGTTGGCAGCCAGCCACCCTGTTCGTACTGGGCCAGCATGGTACGGATGGCGTCCACGTTTCGCCTGGGCTCTATCAGGGTGAGCAGCGGCATTTCGGCGCGGTAAGTATCCCAAAGCGAAAAGTCGCTCAGGTAAGTAAAATCCGTTGCGGTGTGCACCTGGTTGTCGAGTCCTGCGTATTTTCCGTCCACATCGCTAAAAGTGGCAGGAAACAACAGCGCATGATAAAGCGCCGTATAAAAGGTAACTTTCTTTCGGCGATTATACGCTTCACCATTTGCATCCGGAACTTCTATTTCGATTTTGCGCAGTGCATTATTCCATCTTTCTTCAGCCTTTTCTTTTATCTCATCGAAATTCCAATCCGGGATTTCCGTATCGAGGTTCAAACGCGCCTGTTCGATACTGGTGTAGGAAATGCCCACTTTTACCCCGATAGTTTCATTTTCCGAAGTTTCATAATTTACAAAAGCCCCTGTATATTTCCCGGAAGCCTCTTTTGAATTTTCCTCCGGGACATCGTCCGTCCATGTTCCTGACGATTTGAACGGTTTGCTGAATTTTGCCCAGAAATAAACGTTTTTATGCTTCACAAATCCATGTGATTTCCGGTGCCCTACGATTTCGGTATCGCTCAAAATTTTCACCTCGCTTCCCACGCGGTAATTTTCGCGTATGCCGTGCCCGGCGTCGAGGATAATGTGTGCTTCATCCGTTTCAGGAAAAGTATAACGATGAAAACCGGCTCTTTCCGAAACGGTCAGTTCGGCTATAACGCTGTAATCTTTCAGTTTTACTGAATAATAACCGGGTGATGCCGTTTCCTCTTCATGAGAAAACCTGGAGCGGTAGCCTTCACCGGGATTTTCTTTACTCCCGGGCATTACTTTCAGCCCGCCGGTAGTGGGAATAAGCAGTACATCGCCCCAATCGCCGGCGCCCATTCCGCTACGGTGCAAATGACTGAATCCCAACAGGGAACTGTCGCTGTAATGGTAACCCGAGCTCCAGTCCCAGCCTTCGGTTCCGGTATCGGGACTCAACTGTACCATTCCGCCAGGCAGCGCTGCACCGGGAAACGTATGTCCGTGAAAATCAGTTCCCACAAAAGGATTTACAAAATCAGTATAGTTCACGGTAAATTCCTTTGCTTCCTTAACCTGTCCGCAAGAAATTCCCAAAACAACAAAAGCAGCCGTAAAAACTAAAATGGTAATTTTTCGTTTCATTTTTTATTCATTTTCTTTTCCAAACATTTCTTTTTCAACCATCATACATAGCGCGTGGTAAACGGGCAAATGCAGCTCCTGAACGAAGGCTGTTCTTTTTTCCGGCACATTAATCAACACATCGCAGAATTTTTTCAGCTTGCCGCCGGTTTCGCCGGTCATTCCAATGGTTTTCAGTCCTTTTGCCCTGGCAACCATCAGCGCATCCATCACGTTTTGTGCATTTCCCGAGGTGCTCAGCGCAAACAACACATCGCCGGTATTTCCGTAGCCTGCCACCTGCTGTGCAAAAATGAAATCGCCGCCCAAATCGTTGGAAATGGCTGTGATTAACGAAGTATGTTCCGAAAGTGAAATGGTCGGCAATCCCTGCTGAAGTTTTTCGACCAAAAGACTGCCCCGTTCTCCAAATAGTGTTTTCAGTTTTTGCCGAACTTCCGGTTGCAGTGGTCGTTTCGCCTCAAAACTTTTCATCAGTTCACCCACAATATGGCCTGCATCGGCGCTGCTTCCGCCATTGCCGCAAACCAAAACCTTCCCTCCATTTTGGTAAGTTTCAACCAATAGCTCCGCAGCTTTCCTGATGGGTTCTTTCAGATGAATAAGATTCTTGTGCCGTGCAACCAACTGTTTCAGTATATTTTCCATGTTTTTGTGTTAAAATTCATTTTCATAAAGTGCCACACACAATGCCGCATAATCGCCAATGGACTCTCCCAGTTCAGCCGGTTTAATCCGGCAAACTTCCAGCGCAGCCGGTATCGCTTCCTCTTTCAAAATACGGTTAACATGCGGTTTGAACAATGCTTCGTTACGTGCGTAAATGCTCCCGATGACAATACATTCGGGATTCAGCACGTCGATTAAAACTGCCAGTCCGCGCCCCAGGTATTCGCCGGAAATTCGTACGATTTCAGCAGCAACCGGGTCGCCGAAACGGGCAGCCAGCGCCACATCTTTAGCGGTGAGTTTTGCAGCACTTTCAATGTCGGCACAAAATGCCACCGGTTCGCCGTTTTTCAGTTTTTCAGAAACCACTTTTTCAGCCAGTTGGGCGATGCCGCCACCGCTGCAAAATCCTTCGAACGACCCCGCTTTTCCAAAACCGACGGGACCATCATTTGCCAACCTGATGTGGCCAACCTCTCCACCCAAATCATTGGTTCCCGAGTAGAGTTTTCCATTCAGAATCAGTCCGGCGCCCATTCCGGTTCCAAAAGTGAGGAAAACCATGTTGCGGGTTCCTTTTCCCGCGCCCATCAGCCATTCGGCCAGCGCACAGGCGTTGGCATCGTTTTGAATGGTAACCGGAACTCCATATTTTTTTATGAAAATATTTACGATAGGAACATTGTCCCACCCCGGCAGGTTGGGCGGGGAATGGATGATTCCCTTTTTTGAATCGAGCGGGCCGCCGCAACTGATGCCAATCCGTTTGAGATTTTTTCGGGAAAAATCCTTAAAAATTTTTTCAATGTGTGAAAAAAATTCATTCAGAATTTCAACATAGCCGCGTTCGCCGGTGCGCGTTTCAAACTGCACTTTCCGGTGAACGTTGAATTCACCATCGCCCACCACCACGGCACATTTTGTTCCGCCGATGTCGATTCCCAGGTAATATCCTTTTTCGCTGTCCAACATTTTTCAGGTTCTCATTTTTGTTAAATCGTTTTAGCAATTTATGAAAAAAATATGCGCACGCTCGATTTTCGGATTCTTAATTCAGCATTGAGTATAATTTTCTCTGATTTTTTTGTCCCTTTACCGTTCATTAAATCCATTAAAACTTTTACCGACTGGCTTCCGATTTCGCGGAGTGGCTGTGCAACCGCGGTAACCGGCGGGTTGCTTATCCGATAGGCGTCAGGGTCGTCGAAACTCACCACAGCCACATCATCGGGAATATTTAATCCCAGTGAATGAATACTCTCCATGCCCATTATTCCCACTTTGCTTGTGGTAAAAAAAATGGCATCAGCTTTTGTTTCATCGGAGAATGTAAGTTGTTTTATGGCGGTCTCAAAATCATCTTTTTCGTGTGAAAACGGCATAATTTTTATGAACCGTTCATCCGGATTCCGTTTTTCATCCTGCAATGCTTTTTTGTAGCCTTCAAGCCGCTGACGCATATTATTGAGCGTATTATTTACCGTTATGCAGGCAATATTTCGATAGCCCTGGTCAATCAGATGTTTGGTAGCCTCGTAAGCTGCCTGAAAATTGTCGATAACAATGGTATTGGAATCAATATCAGGGAAATAGCGGTCGATAAGGACATAGGGCAATTTACTTTTTTCCAGCTTTTTTATTTGTTGTTCGCTACCGGAAGGCGGTGAAATAATCAGCCCGTCAACTTGTCCCTGCTGAAGCATCTCCAATTGCGATCTGAAATTTTCGGCATTTTCGTCGGAACTGCAAAACATTACCCGGTAGCCCTGTTTAGCGGCTTCTTTTTCAATTTCGCGACCCAGTTTGCCAAAAAACGGGTTGGCAATGTCGGCAATAATCAGTCCGATGGTATTTGTTTTCCCGGTGCGCAAACCTTTTGCAATCTGGTTGGGCTGGTAGTTCAACTCTTTGGCCACCGCAATTACCTTTTTACACACTTCCTCGCTAATGCGATGTTCCCTCCCTTTTCCGTTGAGAACCAGGGAAACCAGCGTTTTTGAAACGCCCAGCCGCACTGCAATATCATTTAACGAGGTCTTTTTCACTCGAATATAATTTTAACCTGTTATTAGCTTTTAACACCAAATATCCTTTAAATAAATCAAAATTCTATCAAATAAACTACATTACGATGAAAGAATCTACAATTATGTTCGCTGAAATTGATGAAATTTTGATTTCTGCATTATCATTCTTTGGCAGATTGTTATCCGGTTTAAAAAAAAAATTTACCGTTTGTGTGTTTAGATTGTAATTTTTGAACAGACAGGATTACGCCCCTTTTACTTTTCTGCCAGTTCCTCTTTCAGAAACTGAGCCGTATAGGATTTTTTTACACCGGCAATTTTTTCGGGGGTACCTGCGCAAAGTATTTCGCCGCCGTTTTTGCCGCCTTCCGGACCGAGGTCGATGATGTGGTCGGCCACCTTTATCACGTCCATGTTGTGTTCGATTACAATCACTGTGTTCCCCCGGTCAACCAGTTTGTTCAATACATCGAGCAACACGCGGATGTCTTCGAAATGCAGTCCGGTGGTGGGTTCATCCAGAATGTAAAGCGTCTTTCCGGTATCGCGCTTGGCCAGTTCTGTAGCCAGTTTCACCCGTTGCGATTCACCCCCGGAAAGTGTTGTGGACGACTGTCCCAAAGTGATATATCCCAATCCTACTTCCTGCAGGGTTTTTAGTTTGGTTGCAATCGAAGGAATATTTTCAAAAAACTCCACGCCCTGGTTGATGGTCATTTCCAGCACATCGCTGATGGATTTTCCCTTGTACCGCACTTCCAGTGTTTCGCGGTTGTAGCGTTTGCCGTTGCATTTGTCGCAATGTACATACACATCGGGCAGGAAGTTCATTTCGATAAGTTTCATCCCGCCGCCCTGGCACTCTTCGCACCGGCCACCTTTTACATTGAACGAAAACCGGCCCGGCTTGTATCCCCTGATTTTTGCCTCGGGAAGTTGGGTGAACAGGTTGCGGATGTCGGAAAATACGCCGGTGTAAGTCACCGGATTCGACCGCGGCGTGCGGCCAATGGGCGACTGGTCAACCCTGATAACCTTGTCCACAAATTCCAGCCCGTCAACCGATTTATACGGCAGCGGGTCTTCCACCGAGTTGTAGAAATGCTGGCTCAAAATGGGTTGCAGCGTGGCATTAATGAGCGAAGATTTTCCGCTGCCCGAAACACCGGTAACACAAATAAAAGTTCCCAACGGAATTTCAAGTGTCACATTTTTCAGGTTGTTTCCCGTACATCCCTTCACCTTCAGAAAATCTCCCGCGCCTTTTCTGCGTTTTGCCGGAACTTCGATTTTTCTTCTCCTGTTCAAATAATCTGAAGTAAGTGTATTGGCTTTTAAAACCTCATCGGGCGGGCCGATGGCCACCACTTCACCACCATGCCGCCCTGCATACGGTCCCATGTCGATAAGCCAGTCGGCATGAAGCATGGTGTCTTTGTCGTGTTCCACCACAATCACCGAGTTGCCGCTGTCGCGCAGTTGTTCCAGCGCCTGGATCAGTTTCAGGTTGTCGCGATGGTGCAGCCCGATGCTGGGTTCGTCCAAAATGTACAGCACATTTACCAGTTGCGAACCAATTTGTGTAGCCAGCCGGATGCGTTGTGATTCGCCACCCGACAGGCTTTGTGCGGTGCGATCGAGCGCCAGGTAATCGAGACCGACCCCCAGCATAAATCCCAGCCGGTCGCTGATTTCCTTAATCACTTCGGTACCGATTTTCCGTTGCCGTTCAGAAAGCCTTTCTTCTATTCCGGTAAACCACTCGCCCAGTTCATTTAAATCCAGTTGGGCCAGCTCTGCAATATTTTTCCCGTCGATTTTAAAATGCAGCGATTCTTTTTTCAGGCGTTGCCCGTTGCATTCGGAGCACACCGTTGTTTTCACAAACTGGCTGGCCCATTTCTGCGCCCTTTTGGCTGGGTTGTCCTCGCGCTGGCTTTCGATGTATTTCACCACTCCGTCGTAGCTCATCATGTAATTCATGCTGGTACCGAGCGGTGTATTTTTCAGCTGAATCCTTTCATTTGTTCCGAACAATACAGCTTCCAGACCATCTTCCGAAATATTTTTGACGGGCGTTTTCAGGGTAAAGCCAAACTTTTCACCCAGGGCTTCAATCTGCCAGAAAATTAAGGAATTGCGGTAAGCGCCCAGCGGAGCAATTCCGCCTTTGGCAATACTTTTCGATTTATCGGGAACAATTTTATCGATGTCGATTTCGGTAATTCTTCCCAGTCCGTTGCATTTGGGACAGGCGCCCTGCGGCGAGTTGAACGAAAAATTATGAGGCGCCGGTTCGGCATAAGAAATTCCGGTTGTGGGGCACATCAGCAATCGGCTGTAATATTTTGCCTGGTTGGTACCGTGATCGAGAATCATCAAAATACCGTGCCCATGTTTTATGGCGGTTTGCACGCTTTCTTTCAGGCGTTTGCCGCTGGCTTCATCCACCACAAGTTTGTCGATAACAATTTCTATAAAGTGATTTTTGTAGCGATCGACGCGGTGGTTGTGTTTTATTTCAGTAATCTCACCGTCCACGCGTGCCTGAATAAAACCTTTGCGCCTTATTTGTTCGAACAATTCGCGGTAGTGACCTTTCCTGCCTTTTACCACTGGCGCCAGAATGTGGATGCGTTTTCCGGCAAAATCGGATTTTATCAATTGTAAAATTTTCTCTTCGGTGTATTTCACCATTTTTTCGCCGGTGTTGTACGAAAACGCTTCGGCTGCCCGGGCGTACAACAAACGTAGAAAGTCGTAAATTTCGGTAACCGTTCCCACCGTTGAGCGTGGGTTACGTGTGGTAACTTTTTGCTCAATAGAAATTACCGGGCTGAGGCCTGTGATTTTATCCACATCGGGCCGTTCGAGGTTTCCCAAAAATGAACGGGCATAGGCCGAAAACGTTTCGATATAACGGCGTTGCCCTTCGGCATAAATGGTGTCGAAAGCCAGCGAAGACTTTCCGCTTCCGCTTAAACCGGTAATTACGGTAAGCTTATTTCGGGGAATCACCACATCGATGTTACGCAGATTGTGCACCCGCGCCCCGTGAATCCCAATTTTTTCTTCGGAATCCAACTCCTCGTCCAGTAGGAGTTCATCCGCAAACTTCGTTTCCTGCATTTTCCTGTTCTGTTTATTACTGTGTCTTCCGGGTTAACTTTGCCCGGGGTATTCGATTACCGGAATTTTTACCGTGTATTTTTTTCCGCTGGTATTGGTTAAAAAGTTATCGCGTAACCACGGATTAAAATCTTTAAGTAACTTATAATTGATTCCCTGATCCAGGGCAAAATCGGCAAAATCTTCCACCTTACCCGAAATTTCCACTTCGCGTATTTGAACAAGCGGATATTTTTCCTCTTCAGCAATTAAAAAATTATATTTTTCAGGATTTTCCATGATCAGTTTCAGCGCAATAATCCGAAAGACATAACGGCTGGTTTCCTCGCCAAACAGCAGGTCGTAATACGATACAATCTTTTGACGCACTATCTGCCTTTGAACGCCGTTGTTGCCCGCATTAAATGCAGCCGCCACTGTTGACCATGAACCGTACCTTTCATACGAATCGAGCAGGTAATCGCAGGCCGCGTAAGTAGATTTTTCAATGTGGTAACGTTCGTCCACCTCACTGTTGATTTCCAAACCATAGTCGCGACCGGTACCCTGCAAAAACTGCCACAATCCCACGGCACGGGCCGGTGAAACGGCACGGGGATTAAACCCGCTTTCGGCAACAGCAAGGTATTTAAAATCGTCGGGTACTCCCTTTTCTTCCAGAATGGGTTCAATCATGGAAAAATAACGTGGCGCCATTTTGATGTAGCGAATGGTTTGCGAATGAAAATAAGAATTCACCAGCAACTCCCGATCGAGCGCTTCGCGCACATCGAACCGCCAAACCGGAACAGGCTCGCCTGCAAAAATTACCGAATCGGGAATTTCAACAGCCGTAAACGCAGCAGACTTTTTCAGGGCATTCCCGTCGTGTTCTTCGTTGGCTGTTGTTCCGGTAATTAACAGTGCCACAACTCCAATATTCAGACTAACTATAATCGATAAAACAATTCCCCAACTTTTTTTTCTGCTCATTTCTTTCTGTTTTTAAGAAAACGCAAAATTACATTTTTAGTTGCTGTCAGACAACGGGAATGAACATTGAAGTTGCCCCAAAATGCAAAATTAATTTCACCCGGCCAGTTATTTTTCAAAAACTGAAATTAAATAACCCCGGCTGCCGGCACTTCCATCCATTTCCATTCCTGTATAACTTCGATTTGTAAAAGCGGATTCTACAGCGTTTGTTTTGCCAACTCAAAAAAATATTGTTTTTTGCGAATCCTTCAAATTCATCAACCTAAATCTGAATCTTTTTGTTAACTAAAAAATCCGGAAAGATTACACCGGTGAAGAATTAATTTTAAAAATGATTTAATGGCAAAAAAGGTAAAGAACAGAGATGATTTTTTCAAGCGAATGCTCGATAAAGTGGAAGTGGTTGGGAACAAGTTGCCTCAGCCGGTAACACTTTTTGCAATGTTGATGGTAATTACCCTGTTACTTTCATGGATTTTCGGCGGTGTATCCGTTGAGCATCCGGGAAAAGAAGCCGGATTAATCGGGCCAGACGGAAACCCGGTTGAAACCATCGAGGTGGTTAATTTGCTTTCACGTGAAGGCGTGCAAATGATTTTCACGAAAATGGTATCCACTTTTGCCAGTTTCCCGCCGCTCGGATTGGTGCTCGTGGTAATGCTGGGCATTGGAGTTGCTGAATACACCGGTCTTATTTCTGTTGCGCTACGCCTGTTCGTTTCCAAAGTACCCAAATCCATCATTACTTTTTCGGTGGTAGTTGCCGGAATGTTGAGTTCTGTAGCTGCTGATGCCGGTTATGTTGTACTTATACCCATGGGAGGAGCCATTTTTTTGGGGATGGGACGTCATCCGCTGGCTGGAATAGGAGCGGCGTTTGCCGGGGTTTCCGGTGGTTTTGGAGCCAACCTTTTACCTACAGGCCTCGATCCCATGATTGCCGCTTTTACCGAACCGGCTGCCCAGATTATCGATCCGGATTACACCGTGAATCCGCTTTCCAATTATTACCTGATGGCCGCATCGGTTCCGCTTATTGGGCTGGTTGGTACCTGGGTAACCGAAAAAATTCTGGTTCCGAGGTTGGGAAAATATACTCCTGCCTCCGATATAGAAATAGAAGAAGACAAACCCATTTCGCGCAGGGAAGTGAGGGCGCTGGGGTGGTCGTTTCTGGCAGTAATTGCTGTTTTGGGTTTATTTATGCTCACCATAATTCCCGCCGACGGGCTGCTGCGCGGCGAGGTGGATACCAACACCGGAAGCCGCAGTTTTAAACCGTTTTACGATTCACTGGTTCCGGTAATGTTTATTGTATTTTTTATGGCCGGACTGGTTTACGGTATTGCAGCCAAAACCATTAAAACCGACAAGGATGTAACCGACATGACGGCCAAAAGTATGTCAACCATGGGAATGTACATTGTAATAGCCTTTGTGGCAGCTCAGTTTGTGGCCTATTTTAACTGGTCGCATCTGGGCAGCGTGCTGGCGGTAAAAGGTTCCAATGCGCTGAATGCTATCGGTTTTACCGGTGGTCCGTTACTGGTTGCTTTTATCATTGTTTCTTCGCTTGTGAATCTTGTGATGGGAAGTGCTTCGGCAAAATGGGCACTGCTTGCTCCTATTTTCGTACCCATGCTTATGCTAATGGGCTATTCGCCCGAAACCACACAGGCGGCTTACCGAATCGGTGATTCCTATTCCAACATTCTGACACCGTTGTTGCCTTACTTCCCACTGGTCATCGTTTTTGCACAGAAATACATGAAAGAGGTGGGCATTGGAACACTCATTTCCATGATGATTCCTTATGCAATTGCCTTTGCTGTTGTGCGAATTCCAATGTTACTGGTCTGGATTTGGGCCGGGTTACCGCTGGGCATCGAAGGACCGATCTATTATCATCCCTGAGGTTAGTGCTGGTGAAAGGCCTGCGAAATAATTTTTATCTCTTTTTGGCCGAAAATATTAAAACAAATGCCTACTGCAACTATAAATATTCCAAATCTTTTCATTTTGAAAATTTACTTTATTTCTAACGGTTTTCCTTCATTTATGATGGTTACCTGGACTCTTGAGTTGATCCCCGGCGTACCTTTCCCCGAAAATGAAATTTGATTTTCACCTGAGGCCAACACCGGAATTTCACCATCTATTTCAACCTCCATTAGAAGTTCTCCTTTCGGGCCAAAAAGTTTGCAGTCGGAAGCCGAACCCAATTCGAGAAACATGCCCGGCTCCATGGTGACGGGAAAAACAATTTTCTGCCCGTTGACGATAATTTCGGGATTTTCGAGCGGAACGGAAACCATTGGCAGTGCTTTTACCGGACCGATTTTGCATTCAACGGTTTTGCCTGCGGGCAGGTTATTGTACCACAATTGCAATTTTTCAATTTTGTTGAAATCAACGGTATGCCGGTAGGAGTCATATACATAAAAATGAGAATCGTCGGGCCAGATATAATCGCTTATTTCTGACGATCCTGTCTCTACAAGTTCAAAATATCTCCAGCCGGTGAAATCGATGTGGACGAAGTGGTCGCCATGGGCGCCGTGCGAAATGTGCACAGGGCTTCTGACGCTCAGGTTCAGTAGTTGTCCATTGCCGTCGCCTTTTATCCAAACACCAAGCGCCCGGTTTTTACCCAGATCGGTCAGCGGGATAAATTTCTTTTCCATGTTGATAAAAGAACCATCCTGCGGCGATTTGCCGGTGCTTTTTGCAGAGAATATTCTACATGTTTCCCCATCAGGTGTTTTTTCTTCTGAAATGCCGATTTGGCCTGTAATTCCTTCAGCACTCAGTTCGCTTACAAAATCATCCGGATTCGAAAAATCGGCTAAAATAATATTGGACGAATCGTTATAAGTTTTTACCGACATTAGCGGTTCTACCCTGAGCTTTACCGGCTGTTCCCCGAACTCATTGTTAACCGTCCATTGAGATGAAGGATGGTCGAAGCCGGTAACTTTATGTTTTTGATAGGTAACCGGTTTAAAATTCCATTCCCCGTCTTCTTCCTGAAACAGGGTAAATTCTTTTCCGGGTTGCCGGAGCATTTTTTTCACCTCTTCCCCGAAATAATCCCGGTGCCTCAATTCCTCGTATTGTTTGAGGATTTCGGCGCTTCGTTTAAAAAGCGGGATTTCATCCAGCGTTTTTTTATCCACTCCGCCCAATTGCGAGAAACCGGCATTGTTGCCAATCATTTTACAACCAAGGTACTCGATGTCGTCCCGAAATGTAGGTTCTACCTGAGGCGGGTTCCAGGTTTGGTTGCCCCACCAGCCCAAATGAAGAGGAAGGAGTATCTGCCCTTTTTCAATACCGGCGTATTTGTCAATCAGGGGCGAATGCCCGCGCCACCTTCCGTGTTCCCACTCATTCGACTTTATCTCATTCGGAAGGAAAAGTGCAGAAGCTTTTATGGATGCCAGGTGAATGTCGATGAACCGTTTGTACCCGCGCACCGGCCTGTCCCATGCCTGCCACCGCGAGCGAAAGTGCCACCAGTGATGCGACATGGAACTCATTTCCATTCCAACGGGTCGTTTTAAATGTTTCGCAATTTCAAAAAGAAATTTTGTACCGTAGTACCAGAAATTTTCTTCGCCCCCAAGCACAGCAGCGCCGTCTATCGCATCAAAATATATTCCGTCGAATTCACAGTGGTTTACAATTTCTGCCTGTCTTTTGGCCATTTCATCAAACAAACCTGTTTCCGGTCCCGGCACAAAACGACCAAACCGTTCACTCAGGTGGTATGCCACTTCCCCGGAACGGTGAGATGACGGTTTTGTACCGTTTGCACCGCGCCGGAGCCCGGTGAATTTGTATGGAGGCGATTGGGTAACCCC
>CAZXHP010000103.1:0-13288 GCA_964639655.1 uncultured Mariniphaga sp. | reverse complement strand
TTCAAACTAAATATCAATGCCGTACTGTTTAATTTTGTTGTAAAGTGTTTTTCTGTCGATTTGCAGGTTTCTGGCGGCTTTCGATTTATTGTAACCCGCATCTTCAATTGCTTTAATTATTAATTCCTTCTCGGCCCCCGATGCTGCGTGTTTTAAATTCAGCGGTTCTTTTTCAGGTACCGGCATCCGGCCTGAATCTGTTTTTCCCGCCTGATAATAAACGATTTCATCAGGAAGTGTTTCGGGTGTCAATACATCGTTGGGCGACAGTAACACGGCACGTTTAATTACATTTTTCAGTTCCCTGATGTTTCCGGGCCATTCGTACCGGCAAAAAATATCCTTCAGTTCATCCGAAAAACCGGTAACATTCATACCCAGTTCTGTGTTGGCCTGTTCCATAAAATGGCGGGCAAAAAACAGAATATCTCCGGGCCGTTTCCGCAGCGGCGGCAGCACAATTTTAAATTCGTTGATCCGGTGCAGCAAATCTTCTCTGAAATTATTTTTTTCTACCTGTTTTGTCAAATTCTCGTTGGTGGCGGCAATCACCCGCACATCCACTTTTACGGGTCTGTTTTCGCCAATGCGGGTTACTGTTTTTTCCTGCAACGCGCGCAGTAACTGAACCTGAACGCCGTAACTCAGGTTTCCGATTTCGTCGAGAAAAAGCGTGCCGCCGCCGGCCTGCTGAAAAACACCGGTTTTGTTTTCCAGCGCACCGGTAAACGATCCTTTCACATGCCCAAACAATTCGCTCCCGGCCAGTTCTTTGGGAATGGCGCCACAATCAACGGCAACAAACGGCTGGTTTTTCCGGCTGCTGTTCTGATGAACATACCGTGCCACAAATTCCTTCCCGGTTCCGGTTTCCCCTTCAATAAGCACCGACATTCCGGTGGGCGCTACTTTAGCGGCATACTTTACTGCCTGTCTGAAAACCTGGCTTTCACCCATCAAAAATTCACCGGAAAAATCAGATTCCTTTCCTTTGTTTTTTTGTTTCGAAAGTTTTTGTGCAAGGCTCACAATTTCTTCGTGTTGCAAAGGTTTGGTCATATAATCGTAAGCCCCTTGTTTCATCAGTTGAACGGCCATGCGTACATCGGCGTACGCGGTAATAATTACCACCGGAGTTTGAATATTCATCCGTTTCACTTCGCGCAAAATTTCCATTCCGTTTTTATCGGGCAGCCTGAAATCGCACAAAATAAGATCGAAAGATTTCTTTTTCAGAATTTCCAGTCCCGACTTTCCGTTAAATGCCACTTCCGCCTTAAAACCCTTATTCAAAAGTTGTTTTTGAATGGCCTTGCAAATGAAAGTATCGTCGTCGATAATAAGAATTCCTGCCATAAGCCGATGCTGTTTAAACAAAACTAACTAAATCTTTACACATTCACTGATCTTCGTCAGGAATTTTAACATTTTCAGCCCGTTGAATGATCGTATCGATTTCCTGTGCAGTTTCCGCTGCAATTGCTTTTACCGGTTCGAAGTTTTTTTCATGAAGTGTCAGTTCTTCGAGTTTCAGCAAACTGTTTACCACCGGTGTTAATCCAAAATAGCGAAACGAAGGAATTGCCTTGTGCGCTTTCCTGCCAATTTCTTTCCAGTTTTCAGTTCGAATAGCCTCACGAAATGTTTCCGATGTATCTTTTGCTCCCTCGATAAAGGTATCTATCATTTGGTTAAAAAAAGCCAAATCTCCTTTTGCAGTATTCATCAAAAGTGTTATGTCAAAAATGTTTGCTGCAACAGCTTCGATTTTATTTGAAGTTGAAAATGCACCTTTCCCCGGCGCCGGATGCTCCAGGTTCAGCAGGTTACAAATTTTATTGTACAAACCTTCTTCCCTGAAAGGTTTTAAAATGTAAGCATCAAAACCGCTTTCCATATAATGCCGAATATCGTTTTCCATAATATTCGCCGTTACAGCCAGTATTTTTGTGTTCCGGTTCAGGTTTTTTTTATCTCCTTTCACCTGTTTCATTACTTCAAGTCCCGACAGACCCGGCATTTGAATATCGAGTAAAACGATATCGAATTTTTGCGTACGAAGCAAATCCAGCGCTTCCTGCCCGTCATAGGCCAGTTCGAACGCAACATCCCAGTCTTTCAAAATCGCCTCGCCCAGCAAAATGTTGTGCTCGTCGTCGTCGGCATATAAAATGCGTTTCCCCTTCAGCAAATCGAAATCCATACCGTAATCCTTTTCGTCCCGAGCAGACACTGCCGATTCGGTTTTTTCGAACGGAACGACAACCGAAAATTTGGAACCCTTCCCGGGAACACTTTCAACGTGCAGCCTCCCGTTCAGTATATCGACCAGTTTTCGTACAATGGTTAGTCCCAGCCCTGCGCCTTTTCTTTTTTTATCGTTTCCCAACTGTGCCTGTACAAACTCGTCGAAAATTTTATCCAGGTCTTCTTTTGCAATTCCAATTCCGGTGTCTTGAACTTCAAACCGGAGAAAAACCGTTTTTGAAGTGTTTTTTTCATTAAAAACCCGCAGTGTTACCTGTCCTTCGTCTGTAAATTTTATGGCGTTCACTGTAAGGTTCATCAGAATTTGTTTGATGCGAAAGGGGTCGCCGACCAAAACCCCGGGCACACCGTTGCCAATCATGTAATTCATTTCGAGCCGACTTTCGCCGGCACGAAAAAGCAATGATTCATACACGTTCTTCACCAAGTCGCGAACATTAAATGGGACCTGCTCCATGTAAACCCGGCCCATTTCGAGTTTAAAAAGGAAAAGTACATCATTAACCAGCGACAGCAGGTGTTCGGAAGATTTTTGAATTAAATGACTGAATTTTTTTTGCCTGGGCGATAATTCTGTTTTGTGGAGCAGTCCGGTAAAACCGATAATGGCGTTTAGCGGGGTTCTGATTTCGTGGCTCATACTGGCCAGGAAAACCGACTTGGCTTTATCGGCATCTTCTGCCAGACGTTTGGCTTTAACCAGTTTTTTCTCCACTTCCTTTTCCCTGGTAACGTCCTGCAAAATCAGTGCACCGCCAACAACCTCCCTGTCAATACCTTGCACGGAGGTAGCGCTCACATAATAAATGTGCTTTTTTATGCGCACTTCGCCTTCCGATATTTTCCCGTCGAGGGCATTTTTATAAAAGGGGAAAAGGCGCTTTTGTGTTTTTTCATCATATACTTCAAACAGCGTTTTTCCTGTAAAATCAGCATTTGTAAGTCCCAGGCGTTCCTTTTCGCGGCCACCCGCCAGCACATGCCTGAATTTAGTGTCGAACAGGTAAACATCCAATCCCGGAAGGTTTTCGATCAGAATCTCGCGATAATCTTCCAGCTCAGAAGGGGTTTGCAGTGAGAACACCATTCCAGCCGAAACCGCTTCGGTTCCTTTTCCCATGGTAATTTTCTCCAACAGAAAATGTACCGGCAGCAACAGCCCGTTCTTCGAAAGTATCTCTGTATGAAAAGACTGAGACTCCCCGCTTTCGAGCAACCGACCCGTTCGCTGAATAAATTCTTTAAATCCGCCCGGAGTAAAAAAGGATTCCACGTCCGGTAATTTATCCGGCTTTTGTGTGCCGAAAATATTTTCGTAAGCGCCCACAAACCTGACAACCTCAAACTTGCGGTTAAAATAAAATACGGCGTCCTGCTTCCACCCCTGATCGCCCGAGTTCGAAAAATCGCCCGATTCTTCCAAACGGGCCGCTTTAATGCGGTGGCTCAGCATTTCCAGCGAGCGGTCGAGTTCAACCAACCTGTTCAGATTTAAATCACTTCCTTTCAGCCCGGCAATGAGCTTGCTGATTTGATCCAACTGCCTGTTTAAGTATTCATTCATAGCTATAAAGTTAACAGGAAAAAGAATATCAAAAAAGGTGTGTTCGTTGTTATTTTTGAAAAGATGAACTAACTTGCCGGAACTTTAAAAAACAAAAGTTTAAAATGATGATAACACTGCCGTCCCAATTAACCAGAATGTTAATACTCCTTTCTTTTTCAGTTATTCTTGTATCGGCAGGTTGTGGTAATTCTTCCGGTAAACGGGAATCCAAAACAGGTCAACCAAAAAGTGCCGAACCGGGTTGGGTTTTGCTTTTCGATGGCGAAACGCTTGACGGATGGGAAGTAACACAGTTCGGCACGCAGGGCCCCGTGCAGGTTTCCGGTGGAAGTGTTGTGCTGGGCATGGGCGACGGATGCTCGGGTATAACCTGGAAGGGAGAATTTCCGAAACTGAACTACGAAGTAAAACTGGAAGCTAAAAAAGTGACAGGTAACGATTTCTTCTGCGGAATGACTTTCCCGGTCGGAAACTCGTTTTGTTCGTTTATTGTGGGTGGCTGGGGAGGTCCGGTGGTGGGTCTCAGCAGCATCGACGGGCAGGATGCTTCGGACAATGAAACGCGCACGCTGAAAAAATTTGAGCACGACATCTGGTACAACATTCACCTGAAAGTATCGGAAGAAAAAATTGAAACGTGGATTGACGGCGAACAAATTGTTGATTTCAGCTACGAAGGCCGAAAGCTTTCCATCCGACCCGAAGTGGAACTTTCAAAACCATTCGGAATTTGTTCGTGGACTACCACAGCAGCGCTGCGCAACATCCGGATAAAAAAATAAAACTGATGGAAAATAAGACTTTACATAAAAATCCCCTCTCCCACTCCGATGGGTAAATCGAGCCAGAACCACACAAAAAGCAACACCACCCACATTACAAAAAGTACTACAGCATAAGGGACAAGTAGCGACAGAATTGTTCCAATGCCCACATTTTTATCGTATTTTCTCACCCACCCGATGAGCAGCGGAAAATACACATACAACGGACTGATGGAATTGGTGATGGAATCGCCAACACGGTACATCAGCTGTATAAAAGCCGCACTGTAACCCAGCTGCCAAAGCATGGGAATAAAAATGGGCGCAAAAATGGCCCACTTTGCGGAGCCGCTGCCGATGAAAATATTCAGAAAAGCCACTAAAGTCATGTACATGGTAAACATAAGCGGACCTGTCAAACCCGTTGACTGAAGAAATTCGGCGCCGTTTATAGCCAGGATGGTATCGAGACGGCTCCAGTTGAACAGGTTGATAAACTGTCCCACCACCAGCATCAGCACAATGTAGCCCGAAAGATCTTTCATTCCCTGCTCCATAAACTGCAGCAAATCGTCGGGTTTTTTTATGCTGCCGGTAATTTTGCCATATACATATCCGGGAATGGCAAAAAAGAAAAACAGTATGGGCACCAGTCCGCGTAAAAACGGAGAAGGAACAATTCCACCGGTTTCCTGGTTACGCAGCGGCGCATTGGCAGGAATCAGCAACAGCAAAATCAGCACGATATAAATCAACGTGGCCAGTCCGGCATACCGTAACGCTTTTTTCTCCGTTGCCGTAAGTTTTGGCGCCTCATCATACGCTTCTATCGAACCTGTTCCCATGGCAAAACCCCGCGTTCGCGGAATGGTAAAACGCGAGGCAACAAAAGCTCCGCCCACACCGAGCAACAGCGTGGAAATAATCATAAAATACCAGTTGGCGGTGGCACTGACTTCGATAGTGGAATCGATTTGCTGTACCACTTCAGTACTGATACCCGCCAAAAGCACGTCGGTTCCTGCAATAAAAAAGTTGGCTGTAAAACCTGCCGTTGCCCCGGCGTAACCGGCAATGAGCCCGGCAATGGGATGCAGTCCCATCTGGGCAAAAATGAGCGCGGCAATGGGCGGAACAATAACCACACCGGCGTCAGAACCAATGTTTCCGCAAGCGCCAATGATAAAAATAACCGGCAGCACAATTTTCCGGGGAACGGCGAAAGCCATCGTACGCAGAATAATTGTCAAAAGACCGCTGCGTTCGGCCACCGAAACTCCCATTAACATCACCAGCACAAGACCGAACGGTGCAAAATGGGCAAAGTTGGTTACCATTTCCTGCAAAAAACGCCGGAGCCCCCATCCGGAAATCAGGTTTTGTGGTTTAACCACTTCGCCGGTTCCGGGGTCAACTGCGCTTATACCTAAAAATGCGGTTACAGCGCTTAGCACAATAATAAACCCGATTATCCATACAAACAGCCAAAACGGATGGGGCAGTTTGTTTCCCAGCAATTCAATCCATTTGAGTACACCTGTACTTTGAGGTTGCACACCGGTTTTTTGCTTCTTATCTTGTTTTGCCATAAAAGTATTTTTTGCTGTGCCTACTTTTTTAAAATCAAAATGGTGCGCAAAATCGCAAATTTCTTTAAACCTGAAAAGAATAAAATCAAAAATCGGAAAAAACAGTTTCGCTTTTGTTTTAAAAATCTGAATAAAACATCGATATTCGTTGTGCTTGAACCATTCAATTCAAAAGTTCAAATTTAAAATGAATATAAATTACCAATCAATCGGTGTTATACACACCCCTTTTGAAACCAAAGAAGGTATGCCCATACAACCTGCCGGCGCAGCAGGCGTAAAAGGAACGATTGATCTGAATAAAAAACTTGCCGAAGGATTGCTTGACCTCGAAGGTTTTTCGCACCTAATTCTGCTTTATCACTTTCATAAATCCAGGGGATTTGAATTGCAGGTTAAGCCGTTTCTCGACCAAAATACTCACGGCGTATTTGCCACCCGTGCACCTAAGCGTCCAAATCCCATTGGGTTTTCAATCGTGAAACTAATCCATATCGAAGGAAATATTCTTGAAATTGAAAATGTGGACATGCTCGATGGCACTCCGCTGCTCGACATTAAACCTTTTATCCCGGCATTCGATTTTTATGCAACCGATAAAACCGGTTGGATGAACCACCCCATAGAAAACCTGAAGAACATAAAATCGGACAACAGGTTTTTGTAATTTTGCATCCGGAATAAGCAGGATTCACACGATGTCCCGGTGATAATCCTGCAATGATTTTACCTGATAAGCCCCGTTCCGGCGTTCTTTTATTCCCTGTGTGGCCGCAAAAGCAGCAGCCGTGGTGGTAATGTACGGCACATTACATTTTATGGCTGTTTTACGAATGTAAGAATCATCATATTCACTCAGTTTTCCGGCTGGAGTATTTACAACCAAATCAATCTCTCCGTTAACCAGCGCATCGACAATGTTGGGGCGTTTTTCATAAATTTTATTGATGAACCTGGCTTCGATGCCGTGTTGTTCCAGAAATATTTTGGTACCTCCTGTAGCCATAATATCGAATCCCATTTCGCGGAAATTCCGGGCAGTCTGTACAATCTTGTCCTTATCGCGGTCGCCAATGGTTATCAACACTGTCCCCCCGGTCGGCAGCGGTGTTTTTGTGGCTTCCTGCGATTTAAAGAATGCCAGGCCGAATGAATCGGCCATCCCCAACACTTCGCCGGTCGAGCGCATTTCGGGACCCAAAACCGGGTCAACGTCCGGGAACATATTGAACGGGAACACCGCTTCTTTTACCCCGAAATGTTTGATGGGCTTTTTTTCCAGGTTAAAGTCGGACAGCTTTTTCCCCAGCATAATTTCAGTGGCAATTTTAGCCATGGGAATGTTGCAGATTTTACTTACCAGCGGTACCGTGCGCGAAGCCCGCGGGTTGGCTTCGAGAATATACACCACGTCTTTGTAAATGGCATACTGAATGTTCATCAGGCCAACCACTTTCATCTCCATGGCAATGCGGCGGGTATAATCTTCGATGGTTTTTATCAGCTCCTCTTTAATAATCACCGGCGGAATCACACAAGCCGAATCACCGGAGTGGATACCGGCATATTCGATGTGCTGCATAACTGCCGGCACAAATGCATCCCGTCCGTCGGCAATGGCATCGGCTTCGGCCTCAATGGCGTCTTCCAGAAACATATCGATAAGCAGCGGGCGGTCGGGAGTAACTTCCACAGCTGCCGTTACATACTCACGCAGCATCTCTTCGTCGAGCACAATCTTCATTCCCCGTCCTCCCAGCACATACGACGGGCGCACCATCAGCGGGTAACCAATCCGTTCCGCAATTTCGAGGGCTTCTTCCATATTGCTCGCCATTCCCGAGGCCGGTTGCGGTATATTCAGTTTCTCCATAATTTTCCGAAACTGATCGCGGTCCTCGGCCAGGTCGATGGTTTCGGGGCTGGTGCCAATAATTTTTACGCCGTTGGCTTCCAATTCATCGGCAATGTTCAAAGGTGTTTGCCCGCCAAACTGAACCACCACTCCGTCGGGCTTTTCTTTGTTGTAAATGCTCAACACATCTTCCACCGTAAGCGGCTCGAAATAAAGTTTGTGCGCGGTGTCGTAATCGGTGGAAACGGTTTCGGGATTGCAGTTCACCATAATCGACTCGAGGCCGGCCTCTTTTATAGCAAATGCCGCGTGTACACAGCAATAGTCGAACTCAATTCCCTGCCCGATGCGGTTGGGACCGCCTCCCAGAACCATAATTTTTTTCCTGTCGTCGGTTGAAACCTTGTCGGGGGCATTGTAGGTTGAAAAATAGTAGGCAGCGTCGGCGCCACTCACCGGAACCGGTTCCCAGGCCTCTTCCAGTCCCAGCGCAATCCTGCGGCTTCGAATCTCTTTTTCAGGAACATTCAGCAATTTGGCCAGGTATTTATCGGCAAACCCGTCTTTTTTAGCCTGAATAAAAAGTTCATCGGGCAATTTGGAACCTTTGTATTTCAGTATTTTTTCCTCCAGTTCCACCAGCTCTTTCATTTGTTCAATAAACCAGGCTTTGATGAAGGTTTTTTCGTGCAGTTGCTTCACAGTGGCTCCCTTGCGCAACGCTTCGTACATAATGTATTGCCGCTCGGAGGAAGGCTCTTTCAGCAACAACATCAGTTCTTCGATCGGTTTTTTGTTGAAATCTTTGGCAAACCCCAACCCGTAACGGCCTGTTTCCAGAGACCGAATCGCTTTTTGCAGCGCCTCCTTATAATTTTTCCCGATACTCATTACCTCGCCAACGGCCTGCATTTGGGTACCGAGCTTGTCTTTCAGCCCGTCGAACTTTTCGAAAGCCCATTTGGCGAATTTCACCACCACATACTCTCCCCAGGGCGTGTATTTTTCCAGGGTGCCTTCACGCCAGTAAGGAATCTCATCCAGCGTGAGTCCGCCAGCCAGCAATGCCGAAATGAGTGCAATCGGGAAGCCCGTAGCTTTGGACGCCAGTGCCGACGACCGGGAAGTACGCGGATTAATCTCGATAACCACCACACGCCCGGTATTCGGGTCGTGGGCAAATTGCACGTTGATGCCACCGATTACCCCGATGTCTTCAACAATGCGGTAGGCGTAGTCCTGCAACCGTTTCTGCAGTTCTTCCGAAATCGTCAGCATGGGCGCCGTGCAAAACGAATCGCCGGTATGTACACCAATCGCATCCACGTTTTCGATAAAACAAACGGTAATCATCTGGTTTTTGGCGTCGCGAACCACTTCCAGCTCCAGTTCTTCCCAACCCAGTACCGATTCTTCAACGAGAATCTGTCCCACCATGCTGGCGGCGATTCCCCTTGCAGCGACAATGCGCAGTTCTTCCAGATTATAAACCAGACCACCGCCTGTTCCACCCATGGTATAAGCCGGGCGGATCACCACAGGATAACCCAGTTCTTCGGCTATATTTTCGGCAGCTTTAACCGAGTTAACTGCTGTGCTTCGCGGCATTTCAATACCCAGCCTCGCCATCGAGTTTTTAAATTCCGTGCGGTCTTCTCCCTTTTCAATGGCTTCGAGATTTACGCCAATTACCTCCACGTTATACCGATCGAGAATCCCCTTCTTTGCCAGTTGCAGCGAAAGGTTCAGTGCCGTTTGCCCACCCAGATTAGGCAGCAACGCATCGGGCCGTTCTTTTTTTATGATTTCGGTGAGCGCGTATTCATTTAACGGCTCAATATAAGTGTGATCGGCCATTTCGGGGTCAGTCATAATGGTAGCCGGATTGGAATTGACCAGAATTATCTGATAGCCCAGCGAACGCAGCGCCTTACAGGCCTGTGTTCCTGAATAGTCAAATTCGCAGGCTTGCCCAATAATAATCGGCCCTGATCCGATGATGAGGATTTTGTCGAGATCTTCCCTTTTTGGCATAAATCTTATTTTTCTGAGTGATTTTTTTAAAAATTTCCACAAAAATGCCCTTAAATTTTTAATAATGTCACCTGAAACCGAAAAAATTCTGCAATTTCAAAAAAACTTGATTTTTAAACTTTTTCCCTCCGGGAAGGAAGCTGAACCTTTGTTGTAATTTTCGGTTTAATTGTTTAACAAATCAGTAATGAAAGGTAAAATATATATGTTCTTTTTCGCTATTGTATTTTTGGTTAATCTGGTTGTTAACCTGTATATTTTTTCGCGCACACGGGCCATTTTTCCTGCCGGGAACAGCTCCTGGTGGCTATTCGCAGTTTTATTCTGGCTACTGGCATTTGCTTATGCTATCGGGCGGTTTACCGAACGCTCGGGCGCCATGGCACTTGCCGAACCGTTTGTAAAAATTGGCTCCTGGTGGCTGGGCGCCATGGTGTACCTTACCCTGCTGTTTTTACTTGCCGATATTCTACGCGGAATCAACGGCCTTTTCAGTTTATCGGATTTCTTCAGGTTTAGCTGGGCGAGCGACAAAGGAAAACATGTTGTTTGGATTGTTTACTCGCTTTCTGCAATTATTCTGATTGGCGGTTATTTGAGTGCCAAAATTCCAACCGTTAAAAGTGTTTCTTTTGAAATCAACAAACCGGTACCAGAGACGAAACAAAAGGTGGTGCTGGTCTCCGACATTCACCTCGGGATGATGGTTTCCAACGGGCGGCTCGACAAAATGGTGGAACTGGTGAACCGCGAAAATGCCGATTTGGTATTGCTTGCCGGCGATGTTTTCGATGAAGACCTTGGACCGGTTATTCAAAACAACATGGGCGATTTGCTGAAAAACCTCCGGGCAAAACAGGGTGTTTTTGCTATTTTGGGAAACCATGAATTTTACGGCAATGCCTCTGCAGCCCACGAATACCTGGAAAATCACAACATTACCGTGTTGCGCGACAGTGTGGCTGTTTTACCCAATGGAATTGTGATTGTTGGCCGCGAAGACATTACCGCCGAAAGGATGTATGATAAAAAACGAAAAACGTTGAAAGAACTGCTGGAAAACGTGAATACAAAAAATCCGGTTGTTGTGCTCGACCATCAGCCCTACAAACTCTCTGAAGTAGCTAATCACAACGTAGATTTACAGGTTTCGGGACACACCCACAACGGACAAATGTGGCCGTTTAATTACATCACCGGCGCTTTGTTCGAAATCAGCAAAGGCTACGGAAAAATAAAAGACACCCACTTTTATGTCTCTTCCGGTTACGGAACCTGGGGCCCGCCCATCCGCACCAACAGCCGCTCGGAGATTGTGGTGATGGAGATTTCAGGAAGATAAATTGATTGTTTTGTCAAAAATATCTGACAATTTTTTCATAATTTGGTTATTAGACAAAAAAGTTTTCGATTCAGTATGGACTTCAACGAATTACTGAATTTGTACCGAACTCTGTTGAAGGATTTGACGGCATTGAAAGAAGCCGTCACGCAAATGAAAACTGCAGGTTTTCACCCGGTTTTCAAAATAAATATACATCAAAAATTTGCCATCATTGACCAGAAAATTATTTGGTACGGCAGCATTAACCTACTTAGTTACGGCAGCGCCGAGGAGAGTATGATGCGGATTGAAAGCAATAAGATCGCGTACGAGTTGATTGAAAGTCTGGAGAAATAATGAAATTGTTTGGTGAAAACGAACGATATTGTTTGATACTGGCGAACAATATTATAAAAGTATTGAGAATCAACTGCCAACCTCAATTCTCCCCAGCGGATACCACTGCGCCTTTTCCACAACAGCCGGAACAATTTCTTTATCCGACCCTAAATTCATAAAATCAATGATCCGGTCTTCATCATGGAAAAGACTGTGACAATACCGCGGAAAAACCGTATCCGGAACAATTCCAATAAAATCTTCACCTGTGACCATTCGAACAATCTCGACCGCATCCCGCAGTTCAAAAGGAATTTTGTTTTCATAAAATGCCACCGCCATTCGCACCGTTTCCTCAACCCGCACAATGCTTGACCCTGCCAAATCGAAAATCCATTTCCCGTTCTTATTCAAAACATAAAGCGAAATATGGGTAGAATTTCCACCCCGGCAAATTTCCCACGGATGCGCACCCGTTCGGCTTCCGCTGTTGTACCACTCGTTAAAAGCTTCTGGCGAATCCCCGTCAACATCCCGTAATCCGGCATTTCTGCCATCGGCAAAGCTTAAATATTTATCCCGTGGAGAAAGTGTTTCTGCGCTACTCTTAAAGTAACCATTGGCGTCGTAACCTATCTCACAAACCCTGAAATACAAATTGGCTGTCATTTCCGGCAACAACGGAAACTGGTTTTCTTTTGCATGAGCCACAGCCATTTTCAGCTTTTCAATTAGACCAGGTCCCAGCTTAAGGTCAGGTCTGATGGTTTCTGTGCCCATTATTTCCCAAAAATCTTTTCTGCAGATTTTACCCAACCGTTTCGACCAGGCCAGGTTATGCTGAATGTAAGCATTGTAAGCATCCTCATCTTTTTTCAGCTTATTTGTTTCATCAGTTATCTTTTCCAAAAGCCATCCCGCAAAACGCTCATAATATTCGAGATTCCAACCTGTTTTTGCATCTTCTTCCCGAAATTTATTTAGTTGAACCGTCCACAATAGTTTTCCGCCAAAATAGAAATACAAATTGTCTTCGTATTTAGCTGTCTGGAATTTGTACCACTTGGTTTCATCCGGGTAATATTCTATCCATAGCTGTTCGAAATCATTCATGGTCTCAACTTCCCCGCTTTCCTGAAATTCTTCAAAATTACCGAAAGCTTCGATTGGCCCCCTTTCAATTTCCAGCCAGGTTTCCCTAAGCTCATCGTCTCCAACAGGTTTCACGCAGCTGAAAACGGAATAAATATTTTTCAGGTTTTGATAAATATCAGAATTTATCGGAGCCGTTTCCCATTTGATGTTTTCGATGACATTATCGACTTCGGGTGCAAAAAGTGGTATTTTCATTTTACAGGAGATTAATTTCTTGCAATATTCATTAAAACATTCACCCCATGCAGCGGAACATTTACAAAATCCTCCACCAATTTATCTTGGTAAAAATGTAAATATAGATAAATATTACCGTCAAAAAAGTGCGAAATTCATAAAAAATTACCCTGGTAAAAATGCAACAAAACTGCCTGTTACAGATCATTTGAATAG
>CAZXHP010000102.1:10228-13365 GCA_964639655.1 uncultured Mariniphaga sp. | reverse complement strand
GGGGAGATTTAGAGGGGCTTTCTGCATTAATTACCGGGGGTTCGCGCGGCATTGGGCTGGGTATTGCCAAAGAACTGGCCAATGCAGGGTTTAGTCTGGCCATCAATGGTGTACGTCCGCAAAGTTCAGTTCAAACTGTTTTGGATGAACTCAGTAAATTTGGCGTGGAAATAATATATGTGCCGGGAGACGTTTCGAAAAAAGAAGACCGGAAACGAATTTTTAAAACCGTCACCGGAAAGTTCGGACAACTGAACGTACTGGTGAACAATGCAGGAATTGCACCGCGCGAACGAAAAGATATTTTGCAGGCTTCTGAAGAAATATTTGAAGAAGTACTGAATATCAATCTCAAGGGCCCTTATTTTCTGACGCAACTGTTTGCGAACCACATGGTAGCGGCAAAAAAAGAAAATCCTGACTTTGAATGTTGCATCATCAATGTTTCCTCGGTTTCGGCAACTGTTGCTTCCGTTAACCGCGGCGAATACTGCATCTCCAAGGCAGGGATTGCCATGGCTACAAAACTTTGGGCAGCCCGTTTGGGAGAATATGACATCCCGGTTTATGAAATTCAGCCTGGGGTGATTGCCACCGATATGACGTCTGGTGTAACTGAAAAATACGATCGGTTGTTTAAACAGGGGCTAACCATTCAAAAACGCTGGGGAATGCCCGAGGATGTCGGGAAAGTAGCCCTGGCTATGGCGGCCGGATTGTTGCCGTATTCTACCGGCCAGGTTGTGTTGGTTGACGGCGGAATGACGGTGCAAAGGTTATAAATGTAATTTATTGTAATATTTTCTCCAACAGTTTTACCAATAACTCAGTTTTGGAAAGGGAGTTTTTACAAATAATTCGCGAAAATCAAGGCATTATCCACAAAGTGTGTAACATGTACTGCGATGCCGAAGAGGATCGGAACGATCTTTTTCAGGAAATTGTTGCGCAGTTGTGGAAATCATATCCCTCTTTCCGGAAGGAGTCGAAAGTGACAACCTGGATGTACAGGGTTGGGTTAAACACTGCAATTACATCTTTTAAAAAAAATAAACGGAGACCCGACCAAAACCTGTTGCCGTTCGAAAATTTTGAGGTGGCTGATGAAAACCACGAGGCAGAAACAGAAGAAAACATTAAACTCCTTCACCGCGCTGTTGCCCAACTCACAGGCATTGAAAAATCGATAATCCTGCTGTTTCTCGAAAATAAAAAGTACGAGGACATTGCCGAAATCACCGGCATCACACAAAATTATGTGCGGGTGAAGATGAACAGGATTAAGAAAAAGCTAAAGATACTGATGGATAAGGAGGAATAGGGAGATATGGAACTAAAAGATTTAAAAAAAACATGGGCCCGGCTTTCATCCCGCAAAAATCTGGATGAAGACCAACTCAGGGAGATACTCCGCCGGAGGACAGGCCATTTAATTGACAAAATAGACCGAAACGTACGCATCGGTTTTGGAGTGTTGTTCATGTTTATTGTATTGTTTATTCTCGATGATTTTGTATTTGCGCCCAAACTGCTGAATGACGTTGCAACCGGTATTGATATTCCACAATGGCTCATGTTTTTGAGTGTTTTTGCCAACGTATTGATTATAGTGACTTTCGTGTATTTTGTTATTCAGTATTATAAAGTGAAAAAAAACTGTGATATTTCGTGTAACCTGAAGGAAACACTGGTAAAAATTATTGGAACGCTGCGTATTTATCAGCGGTTGTTTTATCTCGCCCTGCTCATCTTTTCCATTGCTATGGTTTTGCAGTTTATTTCCGGAATGTTTCTGGGAGCGCAGGTAGAACTTCATGAGAAAGATATGCTCTTTTCCGACGTTGCTGTAGGAAAATGGTTGGTTTTGTTTGTTCTTGGACTGGTTGTTTTGGGTATAACAGTTGGTGGAATATTCCTTTTGTTGCGCTGGGGCTTTCACCGGTTGTACGGAAACTACCTCGACAAACTAAAACAAAACCTCAGCGAGTTAAATGAAATTGGTAATTAAAAATGAAAATATACTTTCGGCTCCCAAATGGTTATTATTTTTGCAGCTTCAAACTCATTCAATAAAAAATGGCACTTATTAAATCTATTTCAGGGATAAGGGGCACTATTGGCGGCAATCCGGGCGAAGGCCTCACTCCACCCGATGTGGTTAAATTTACCGCCGGATACGCTGCCTGGGCAAAACAAAATTCAAACAATAAAAAGCTAAAAATAGTAGTAGGCCGCGATGCCCGCATTTCCGGAGAAATGGTGAGTTCGCTGGTTGTTGCTACGCTTGTTGGTATGGGATGCGATGTAGTGAACATCGGACTGGCTACTACTCCAACCACTGAAATAGCAGTGGCGGAGGAACGGGCCGATGGCGGGCTGATTCTCACCGCCAGCCACAATCCCAAACAGTGGAATGCCCTGAAACTGCTCAATTCGAAAGGCGAATTTTTAAATGCCGAAGAAGGGACAAAAGTGCTTGAACTGGCAGAAACAGGTAATTTTTCTTTTGCAGAAGTAGATGACCTCGGCGCGGTTACTGAAAAAAATTATACTTCTATTCACATTCAAAAAGTATTGGAACTGAGACTGGTGGATAAAGCAGCCATTGAAGCCGCCGGTTTTTCCGCGGCTGTAGATGCCGTGAACTCGGTTGGCGGAATTGCCATGCCTGCTCTGCTAAAAGCGTTGGGCGTAAAAAATGTGGTGGAAGTCAATTGCGAACCTACAGGCCATTTTGCCCACACACCCGAACCACTTCCCGAAAACCTGGTGGAAACTTCTGAAATTATCAAAAAAAGCAATGTGGATGTAGGTTTTGTTGTGGATCCTGATGTGGACAGGCTGGTGATTATTAACGAAGATGGCAGCATGTTCAGCGAGGAATACACACTCGCTGCCGTGAGCGATTATGTACTGAGCCAAACTCCGGGGAATACTGTTTCCAACCTTTCTTCGAGCCGGGTGCTGCGCGATGTAACTGAAAAATACGGGCAAAAATATACTGCCGCAGCTGTTGGCGAAGTCAATGTGGTAGCTAAAATGAAGGAAACCAACGCCGTGATTGGCGGCGAAGGAAACGGCGGCGTTATTTATCCGGACAGCCATTACGGACGCGACGCGCTGGTGGGCGCCGCCCT
>CAZXHP010000102.1:1539-10128 GCA_964639655.1 uncultured Mariniphaga sp. | reverse complement strand
GCGTTATTTATCCGGACAGCCATTACGGACGCGACGCGCTGGTGGGCGCCGCCCTGTTTCTCACGCATCTGGCCAAAAGCGGCAGAAAATGCTCCGAATTGCGGAAAACATATCCCGACTATTTTATGTCGAAAAATAAAATCGAACTTACCCCGGATATCGATGTGGACGCCATTCTTTTAAAAATGAAAGAGAAGCACGCCAATGAACATATAACCGACATCGACGGTGTAAAAATCGACTTTGCCGACTCGTGGGTTCATTTACGAAAATCGAACACCGAACCAATCATTCGCATCTATTCCGAAGGAAAAACAATAGAGAAAGCAGACAGATTGGCGCAAAAGATGATTGAAGAAATTGAATCGGTGATTTAGAAACATTGGCTTAACAATTCGTTATTATTTGGCGGTTAAAAATTAATTTTCCAATAAGTTTTTGTTATACAGTCAGTTATTGCAATGGTCTTTCAATAATGTAGTTTATCTTTGTCGTGATAACCGGAAATAAATGCCTTTAAACATTTGTTTCCTTTAAACTTGAATGACATGAAAAAGAAAAAAAATATAGCCATTGTGGCGCACGACAACCGCAAACAAGATATTATTGAATGGGCCGAATACAACTGGAAGGAACTGGTTCCGCATGATTTAATCTGCACCGGCACCACCGGTAAGTTGATAGAGGAGGCTCTTACCTACAAATGTATGCAAGAAAACGTGGTTCCGCCAACGGTAACCCGTTTAAAATCGGGGCCGCTGGGAGGCGATCAGCAACTGGGCGCTTTAATTGCTGAAGGCCATGTGGATATCCTTATATTTTTCTGGGACCCCATGCAGCCGCAACCTCACGATGTGGATGTAAAAGCGCTTCTTCGAATTACAGTTTTGTACAATATTCCAACGGCATCGAACCGTTCGACCGCCGATTTTATTGTTTCATCAAGTCTTTTCCATGAAAGCTATCAACCCATTTTAAAGGACTATGAAAATTACATTAAACGGGATGTAAATTTGGGGTGAAAACGATAAAAACACTATTTTCGTGGCCTGAAACAAATTATTAACCGCCGCAGGTGGCATCACCCTGCGGCTAAAAATGAAAAAAATGCAAAACGAATTGCTTTGGCTGGTCATGTTGCTGGCAAATTTCCTGCTGATAATTTTTGCGTACAAACTGTTTGGTAAATGGGGCCTCATTATGTGGATTCCCGTTTCGGTAATTGTAGCCAACATACAGGTAGTGCAAACGGTGAAGTTGTTCGGACTGGCCGCCACGCTGGGTAACATTGTTTATGCCACATCGTTTCTGGTAACCGACATTCTTTCAGAGAATTACGGCAAGCAGGAGGCCAGAAAAGCGGTGTGGATTGGCTTCTTCAGCCTCATTTCCATGACACTGCTGATGAATCTGGCATTGTATTTTAAACCACTGGAAGGCGACGAGTTTGCAATTGTTACCCATGAGGCTACAACCACCATTTTTAAACTGATGCCGCGCATTGCCGTTGCCAGCCTGGCAGCTTACCTGCTTTCGCAGCGTCACGATGTGTGGGCATTTCACCTGTGGAAAAAACGTTTTCATAAGGAGAATCAGCTCTGGCTGCGCAACAACCTGAGCACCATGGTTTCGCAGTTGATCGATAGTTCTGTTTTTGTACTCATTGCCTTTTACGGCGTTTTCGAAACATCGGTACTGTTAGAGATTTTTATCACCACCTATTTTTTGAAATGGATTGTAGCCGCAGCCGATACGCCTTTTGTTTACTGGGGAAGAAGAATTTTTAAGAAAGGCAGCTACTGGATGGGATGATAACAGCAACTTTTTATCCGGTATTGTTCTGAAAAGTTGGGTTAAATAAAAGCCGGGAGAAAGGGAAAATTAACTCGCGGATTTGAAGAAGCAATGCCGCAAAAGCTGTCGATTCGCTGCATTCCTAATCGCAGGTGCAAGTTTCCAAACAGTCCACAATCTGACTGAGGATTTCGTATTTGAGATAGTAGAAGGTATTTTTGCCTTCGCGTTTTGAACACAGCACACCCTTGTCGCGCAAAATTCCCAAATGGTGAGAGGTAGTCGATTGCTCGATGCCCAGTAATTCGTGAATTTCAGTAACTGTCAGTTTTTTGCCGCCTTCCAGGTGTTTTAAAATGGCAATACGCATGGGATGGGCAATGGCCTTTAACATATTTGCAGCCGTATCTAATCTGTTGGCATCCAACACCTTGATTTCTACCATTTTTCCAAATTGTTTAAAAATGCAAATATATAAATATTTAAGGATAAATACAGGTGCCTGTTTGAATTTAGATGGATTATGAATAATTCAAATTTTTGACCTGAATTTTTCTTAAAAAATGTACTTTATTCAACTAATTTGTTCTATGTTCGTTTCCAAAAAAAAGAAAAGAGCGTTTGTTGAATGTCGAAAATAAAATCCATACGGTTACCTATTGAACAGGAGTTAAAAGATTTTGAACCTTATTTCAAAAAATCTTTAAAAAGTGATGTTCCGCTTTTGGGAACAATTTTGGATTTTTTGTACCGGACCAAAGGTAAGCAGTTGCGTCCCATGTTTGTTTTTTTGTCAGCTAAACTCCATGGCGAAACGAATGAATTTTCGCAATTGGCCGCCTGTTCGGTGGAGTTGCTGCATTCGGCCACGCTGGTGCACGACGATGTGGTGGATGAATCGTATGAAAGGCGTGGTATGTTTTCCATTAATGCCTTGTGGCGAAACAAACTGGCGGTGCTGGTGGGCGATTACATTCTTGCAAAGGGGTTACTTCTTCAGTTGGAACATAAAAAGTACAATTTTCTGCACCTGATTTCACGTGCTGTTGAAGATATGAGCGAGGGTGAAATTCTGCAGGTAAAAAAGAGCCGCAAACTCGACATCGACGAAGAAACCTACTTCGAAATCATCCGTAAAAAAACGGCATCGCTCATTGCCACCAGTATGGCTATCGGAGCTGCTTCTGTAACTGAAGATCCGGAAGTTCCTGAAAAAATGTACCGCATTGGGCAGGATGCCGGTATTGCTTTTCAAATTAAAGACGACATTTTTGATTATCAGGCAAAAGGATTAATTGGCAAACCCACCGGAAACGACATTAAGGAAAAGAAAATTACCCTTCCGTTGTTACATGTGCTGAATAATGCCGAATCGGGTGAAAGAAGACGGATTCTGCGGCTCATAAAAAAGAAAAACAAAAACCGGAAAGTGGTAGAGGAACTTATCCAACTGGTAACCGAAAAAGGGGGAATTGAGTATGCCACCGAAAAGATGAACGAGTTTAAAGAAAGGGCTGTGAATGCACTGATGGAATTTCCTGAAAGCGAAGCGCGCAAATCGTTAATTGAGCTGATGAATTACATTACTACCCGGAAGAAATAGGAGCCCCTCCCTAACCTTTTAATTTTTGATTGTTCCGATGCCGGTCTTTGTCGCGGCTGGTTTTTTTCTCCAGATTTTTCAAAAAAGCTTCATTTAAATCCACACCGGTTTGGTTGGCCAGGCATATCAGCACCCAAAGCACATCAGCCATTTCATCGGCCAAATCGTATTTTTCATCCGATTTCTTAAAGGACTGATCGCCAAACTTTCGTGCCATAATGCGGGCCAGTTCGCCCACTTCCTCGGTTAAAATAGCCATGTTGGTGAGCTCGCTGAAATAACGCACGCCAACGGATTTAATCCAGTGGTCAACCATCTGCTGGGCTTCTTCAATTGTTATTTTGTTCGGTTTCATTCTATCCTGTATTGTTTTAATCTTAACACGTTTTCCTCCCCTTTGGGGAGGTTAGGTGGGGCTTCAAAAATCCTTCTGTTTCGAATCAATAATAATTGTCACCGGGCCGTCGTTCACCAGCGAAACATCCATCATGGCGCCAAAAATTCCGGCGCCCGCTTTTTTGCCCAGCACCGCTTCGGTTTGAGCTATAAATTTCTCGTACATCGGCACGGCAAAATCGGGTTTCGATGCGCGAATATAGGAAGGCCGGTTGCCTTTTTTGATATTGGCATGAAGGGTAAACTGGCTCACCACAATAATATCGCCGTCCACTTCCTGTACCGAACGGTTCATTACTCCGTTTTCGTCGTTAAATACGCGCAACTGCACTGTTTTTTTTACCAGCCAGTCGATATCTTCCTCTGTATCGGCGTCTTCAATTCCCAGTAAAACCAGCAATCCCTTGTTTATCGAAGAAACCTCTTTTTTATCTACCGTAACTTTCGCTTCCTTTACTTTTTGAATGACTACTCTCATACCAAATTTATTTTCTGCTAAAATAAAAATTTAACTGATGCAAACTTTTTCAATTGAATTTTGTTTATCTTTTAAGTAGAAAATTGAAACAAAAATCAAAATATTTCAACCTGTTATGAAATTAAGTTTATTAAGAACAATTCCACTTTTATTGCTGCCGGGATGTGCATCTCAGCGCGGGATGGAAAGTGAAACCATTTTAATCCGCACGTCGCCCGAAAATGCGGTTCGTGAACTTGAAATCGAATTTCAAAAAGGCAAAGCATTTAATCATCCGTCGTTTGCTGTTTGGATCGAAAATCTCGAAGGTAATTACATTGAAACCCTGTATGTATCGGGTTACGTTGCCAAAGGGCGGTTTGGTTTTGGAGAAATTGAACCCGGTAAATGGAAAAATGAACCCGGAGATGCCCGACGTCCGGCTACCCTGCCCTATTGGGCGCATAAACGCAACATAAAAGCACCCGATGGTTTATTTATCCCGTCTCCACAAACCGAAGTGCCCGATGCGCTCACCTCGGCCACACCTCGAAGCAGTTTCAGGCTGGAAACGGCTACCAGCTTTGCAGACGGAAAAAAATTCAGGGTGTTGTTTGAAATCAATCAGGCCTGGGATGCCAACGAGTTCTGGACCAACAACAAATTTGAAGGCGATATGAATTATTTCGGTTCGCTTCAGCCGGCGCTGGTTTATGCAGTTACTGCAGATCCGAAAAACAAGGAAGCTGATTACCATTTGAATCCCATCGGACACAGCCATCCTACGGGAGCAAACGGAGTACTTTTTACCGATTTGACCACCCTGACCACAGCCAAAGAGATTGCACGTAAAATAATCGTACGATTGAAATAATACATAATCCCAATTCATAAAAAGAAAACCATGAGAATCATTTATATTATCCTGCTGTTATTTATTCTGCCGGTCACCGCTTTTGCCCAAAATGCATCACTGAAAGGTCGCATTGTGGACGCGGTGAGTAATGAACCGCTGCCTTTTGTAAATGTAGTTGTTTCGGGAACCGCCATCGGTACGATTACCGATATGGACGGGAATTTCGCTTTAACCGGGCTGCAGCCTGGTTTTGTAAGAGTTGAAGCCTCTTTTGTAGGATACCGCAGAGCTGTTTCATCCGAAGTGGAGGTGAGTGCTGCACGCGTAAATTCCGTTGAAATTCAGATGGAAGAACAGAGAGAGCAAATTGAAGAAGTAACTGTAACTGCTTCGCCATTTCGTAAAACCGAAGAAAGCCCGGTTTCGTTGCGCAGCATTGGCATTGGAGAAATTGAAAAAAGTCCCGGCGCCAACCGCGATATTTCAAAAGTCATTCAGTCGTTTCCGGGTGTGCAGTCAACACCAGCATACCGCAACGATGTAATCATCCGTGGAGGCGGACCTTCGGAAAGCCGGTTCTACCTCGACGGTGTTGAAGTTCCTTTCATCAACCACTTTGCCACGCAAGGTGCGTCGGGTGGTCCGGTGGGAATTATAAATGCCGATTTTCTGCGCGAAGTGAACTACTACTCCGGCGCATTCCCTGCCAACCGTGGAAACGCGTTGAGTGGTGTGCTCGAGTTTAACCAGGTTGACGGTAACAGTGATAATCTGAAGTTCCAGGGAACGCTGGGTGCTTCGGAAGTGGCGGCCACATTCGACGGACCCATCGGGGAGAAAACAATGTTTATTTTTTCTGCACGCCGGTCTTACCTGCAATTCCTGTTCAGTGTGCTGGAATTACCCTTCTTGCCCAATTTTACCGATTTTCAGTTTAAAGTGCGTTCCCGCATCGACAAAAAAAACGAACTGACATTTATTGGACTGGGGGCAGTGGATGTATTCGATCTGAATTTGGGAATTGAAGAACCCGATGAGCAGCAAAATTTTATTTTAAGCAGCATTCCGGTAAACGAGCAATGGAATTATACGCTGGGGGCTGTTTACAAACATTTTCGCGACAACAGCTTTCAAACTGTGGTACTGAGTCGCAGCCACCTGAATAATGGAGCCTACAAATATTTCGATAACGACGACAGTTCTGAAGAGCATAAAATTCTGGATTATTCTTCCGAAGAAATAGAAAATAAACTCCGGGTGGAAAACACAACCAGGCTGGATGGATACAAACTGAATTTCGGTGCAAACGTCGATTTGGTTACCTACACCAATTCAACCCAACAACAGCGGTTTTACGGCGATGGCATTTTGAATGTGGATTACAGTACCTCGCTTGACCTTGTAAAATGGGGGTTGTTTGCCCAGGCCAGTAAAAATCTGTTCAGCGAAAGGCTGGTTTTGTCGCTGGGCTTGCGTGCCGATGCCAATAATTATTCACAAAGTATGAATAACTTGTTTGACCAGCTTTCTCCCCGTTTTTCAGCCTCTTACAGTTTAACGCCCCGGTGGAGCCTGAATTTCAATACCGGAAGATACTATCAGTTGCCACCTTACACAACACTCGGTTTTCAGCAAAACAATGTTTTGGTTAACAAAGAAAATAACCTGAAATACATAATGGCTGACCACCTTATTGGAGGATTGGAATACCGGCCGCGGCAGACTGTGCTTTTTACGGTGGAAGGATTTTGGAAAGGATATAAGGATTACCCGTTTTCGGTAAAAGATCAGATAAGTTTAGCCAATAAAGGTGCCGATTATGGAGTAGTTGGCGATGAAGAAGTTCTTTCACAATCGGAAGGACGTGCATACGGCGCTGAATTTCAGGCACGGGTGAATGCCGCGAGCGGTTTTAATTTTAACCTTTCTTATACGCTTGTGCGCAGTGAATTTTTGAATGGATCAAACGAATACATATCCACCGGATGGGATTCCAAACATTTGCTGAATGTAACTTCAACCACCGAGCTCAAAAACGGATGGCGTGTTGGAGGAAGATGGCGTTTTGTGGGAGGGTTGCCTTACACACCTTACGATTTGGAACGCAGCTCACTGGTGGAGGCATGGAACCTGTCGGGAAGTCCGTATTTTGATTTTTCCAGATTGAATTCGGAACGTTTTTCAGCTTTTCATCAGTTGGATGTGCGGGTGGATAAATCGTATTATCTCAACAAAATTACCATGAAGTTTTACATTGATATTCAAAATCTTTACAATTTTCAGGCTGAACAGCAGGATATTATCGTAAGAGACACTGATGAAAACGGCAATTTCATTTTAACCAACAACGGAAACCGCTACCAGTTGAGAAGAGTTACCAACACTTCGGGAACAGTGTTGCCAACAATTGGGATAATTCTGGAGTTTTAACAGATTTTTGTCAATTTTTCGCAAAATGTAAATTACAATTTGTAAATCGCATTTTGTTTAAAATTTTGGTATGCTCTGCATTCAACTCAAAAATAACGATCCGTATTTTTGCCTGGCGGCTGAAGAATATTTGCTGAAGAACTTTTCAGAAGATATTTTTATGCTTTGGCAAAGCGACAATACCGTTGTGGTTGGAAAACACCAGAATGTTATGGCCGAAATCAATTACCCGTTTGTGCACCGTAACAACATTACAGTTGCCCGGCGCATTTCGGGTGGCGGAACTGTTTTTCACGATGCGGGAAATGTAAATTTTGCCTACATCAAAAACGTCAGCAGTCCGGCTGAGATTAGTTTTAAGCTTTTTACCCGACCGGTTGTGGAAGCACTGGCCAAATTGGATGTTAAAGCTACAACTTCGGGCCGAAACGATTTGCTGGTGGATGGCAACAAAATTTCGGGAAATGCCGAACATGTTTTTAAAAACCGGGTGCTGCACCACGGGACACTACTTTTTAATTCAAATCTGGAAACGCTGGGACAGTCGATTAAAGCGATTCCCTGGAAATACCAAGGAAAAGCCGTTCAATCCAACAGAAGCGCAGTTACCAATATTTTACCTTTTCTGAAAAAGCAATTGTCGGTGAACGATTTCAGTGCTTTTTTACTGGAGGTTCATCTTGAAAATGAGGAAAATTCATTTTATGAACTGCACGAAGACGATAACCGGGCCATTCAAAAACTGGTGGATGAAAAATTCAGTACATGGGACTGGAATTACGGCTATTCACCCAAATACATCTTTCAAAACGAATTAATTTTTGAAGGGGAAATATTTAGGGTGGAATTGAAGGTGGAAAAGGGGAAAATTTCAGAATCAAATTGTTCGGGCGATTTTTTTACGAAAAAGCAATGGAAAACTTTTAATGAATCGCTGGTAGGAGAAAAGCATTTTTATGAAAACATCAGGCAAAAATTCGAATTGATACATGCTGAAATTTCGGATGAATTGGTTTTTGGTTTTTTTTAAATTGAAACCTCAAAGGCCAAAAG
>CAZXHP010000102.1:0-1439 GCA_964639655.1 uncultured Mariniphaga sp. | reverse complement strand
TTTCGGATGAATTGGTTTTTGGTTTTTTTTAAATTGAAACCTCAAAGGCCAAAAGATTTACTTGATATTCAGAAATTGATAAGAATCAGGAAAACATAAAAATTTAGGGCATAAAACAGGTGTAAATCAAAACAAAAACGTGCCACAAAACTAATTTGCAGCACGTTTTTGTTCTTTCCTTTCTTATCTCCTCACCCTTTGGGGGAGGTTGGGAGGGGCTTTTTTCTATTTCGGCAGCGGATAACCCTCCAACTCCTTCAGGTTGTTGGCAATTTCCGATTCCGGGTATTCGAAATCGTTCAGTTGCCCGGTAAGGTACTTGTCGTAACCCACCAAATCCATCAACCCGTGACCGGAAAAGTTGAACAAAATCACTTTTTCTTTGCCTTCTTCTTTTGCCTTTTTAGCTTCGCGAATAGCAGCAGCAATGGCATGAGTGGTTTCGGGTGCAGGAATAATTCCTTCGGTTTTGGAAAACAGCAACCCGGCTTCGAAACACTCACTTTGGTGGATAGCCTGTGCTTCCATCAGTCCGTCTTTCAGCGCAGCACTTACCAGTGGCGCCATGCCGTGGTAACGCAATCCGCCGGCATGAATAGGCGCCGGAATAAACGAGTGTCCCAGGCTGTACATGGGCAGCAGTGGAGTCATTTTGGCCACATCACCATGGTCGTAAATAAACGGCGCTTTGGTCAGGGTTGGGCAGCTAAACGGTTCGGCACCAATTACCTGTATGTCGGCGCCATGAATTTTATCGTACATAAACGGGAACGAAATGCCTGCGAAGTTGCTTCCTCCACCACAGCACCCAATAACTACGTCGGGTTTTTTTATACCCACTTTAGCCAACTGTTTTTTGGCTTCCAGACCAATAATCGTCTGATGCAGCATCACGTGATTCAATACCGAACCCAGCGAATAACGCGTTTCTCCTTTTGGATCGGTAACTGCTTCTTCAATGGCTTCCGAAATGGCAATCCCCAGGCTTCCGGGTGTATCCGGATATTTCTCAAGAATATTTCTTCCCGCTTGTGTTTCCATGCTGGGACTGGCCACACAGGTAGCGCCGTAAGTGTTCATCATCATTTTCCGAAACGGTTTCTGATCGAAACTGACGCGAACCATATACACTTTACATTCAATCCCACCCAGCTGTGCACAGGCAAAGGCCAAAGCGCTCCCCCACTGGCCTGCGCCGGTTTCGGTGGTTAGCTTTTTAATGCCAAACTGTTTGTTGTACCAGGCCTGGGCAATGGCCGTATTGGGTTTGTGGCTTCCGGCGGGCGAAACGCCTTCATTTTTATAATAAATTCTGGCCGGGGTGCCCAGCGCTTCTTCCAGTTCATAAGCACGAATTAACGGGCTTGGTCTCCACTGAAAAAGGATTTGCCTTATTTCTTCCGGAATATCAATCCACCGTTCCTGGCTCACTTCCTGTT
>CAZXHP010000101.1:0-13374 GCA_964639655.1 uncultured Mariniphaga sp. | reverse complement strand
TGGGTTTATGAATACAAACTCACCGGGCAAACGGTTTCCAACTGCCACAAAATCCCCGAAAAAGAATTCCGCCGTTTCCGGTTAACTCCAGGCGAAATTGTGGAAGACTACCGGCAATTGCTTTCGGAAATCAGGGAGTTCAATCCTGAAATAAAAGTCGTTTTTACGGTTAGTCCTATCAGACACCGGAAAGACGGCGCCATTGAAAATCAGCGGAGCAAAGCGACCTTACTGCTGTCCATCGACCAGTTGATCAGGGGATTTGGCGAAGAATTTTGCAACTATTTTCCGGCTTACGAAATTGTAATGGACGAGTTGCGCGATTACCGGTTTTATGAAGAGGACATGATCCATCTTTCCGCTTCGGCAATTAACCACATATGGGAGAAATTTCAACTGGTTTTGATTGATGGAAACAGCCGGGAAATTTCGGAAAAAGTAAAAAACATACTCTCGGCAATGAACCACAGACCGTTTAAAAAGTTTACTAAAGAACACCTGCAATTTTTAAAACAAAGTTTGGAAAAGGCGCACAGCCTTGAACAAAAATTTGCGTATCTTAATCTGAAAAATGAAAAAGATTTTTTTTTCAAACAGATAAATGAATACGAATCAAACTAAAAATTAATAACCGAAAATGAGTTACCTCAAATTTGACAAAGAACACTTAATAAACCTGGAGTACTCGCTTCAACGTGAAATTTTGCGGTCGAACCGGGCAGGTTCTTACATCAGCACTACATTAAACGGGTGTAACACCCGAAAGTACCATGGATTGCTGGTTTGCCCGATAAGCAATTTCGGGGGCGAAAAACATGTGTTGCTTTCATCGCTCGATGTTTCAATAGTGCAGGGCGAAGAAGAATTTATGCTTGGAATACATCAGTATAAAGGGGGCGCCTACGAACCTAAAGGGCACATTTACATTCAAAATATAGAGTTCGATTACCTGCCCAAAATTACTTACCGTATAGGCAATGCTATACTTACCATGGAACGGTTGCTGGTTGAAAAAAAAGAGCAGGTACTGATTCGTTATACACTGGGTGAAGGTTCAGAAAAAATCATCCTCCGCTTTAAACCATTTCTGGCATTCCGAAATATCCATGCGCTGAGCAAAGCCAACCTGGTTGTAAATTCGAAATACAAAACAGTTCCCAATGGTATTGGCACCCGGCTTTACGAAGGGTACCCCGAACTGTTTTTGCAATTCAGCAAAAAAAATGAATTTGTGCCGGTACCCGACTGGTATTACAACATAGAGTACATGAAGGAACTGCACCGCGGTTACGATTACCTTGAAGATTTATTTGTCCCAGGCTATTTTGAATTATCGGTAAAACCCGGTGAATCGGTAATTTTTGCAGCCGGAACGGAAATGTCGGTTCCGGTGTCGCTTAAACAACGGTTTACCCGCGAACGAAAAAAACGCGTCAGCCGGTACACCTTTTTAAGCTCACTGAAACACGCAGGCAGGCAGTTTATTCTAAACAGCAAAAACGAAACCAGCGTCGTTGCCGGATTTCCCTGGTACGACAGCAGCACCCGTCAGACGTTTATTGCACTGCCCGGACTGGCACTCGCTGTCAACAAAAATTCACTTTTTACCGAAGTGCTTAACACCTACAAAAAATACCTCGCCAAAGGCCTTTTCCCCGATAATATTCATAGTTCGCAGCCGGTTTACAACTCGGCCGATGCTTCGCTCTGGTTTATTTGGGCAGTGCAGCAATTTGCCAAAACACAACGCTCTCCAAGAGGTATCTGGCTGAACTACAGCTATGCCGTAAAAGAAATTCTGGAAGCTTACAAAAAATCGTCACATGCATTTATCCAAACAACCCGAAACGGACTCATTTATGCCGAAAAAGAAAATACCGCCCTCACCTGGATGGATTCCTATGCCGGCGGACAACCGGTAGTGCAGCGTGCCGGTTTAGCGGTTGAAATCAATGCGCTGTGGTACAACGTCATTGTGTTTGCGCTGGAAATGGCAAAAGTTTCAAACGATTTAAAATTTATTAAACGATGGGAAACAATACCCAAAAAAATAGCTGCCGCATTTCTGAACACCTTTAGCAATGACGGGCACGAACACCTTGCCGATGTGGTTAAAAACGGGACTCCCGACTGGGCAGTGCGCCCCAATATGGTGATTGCCGCAGCCATGGACCATTCACCCCTTTCAAAAGAACAGAAAAAACTTATTTTAAGTGAAGCCAAAAGAAGATTGTTAACACCGAGGGGGCTGCGCACATTATCGCCTGACCACCTGAGGTACAAAGGTGTGGTTGAAGGCGGGCCCGATCAGCGGGAAGCTGCGATTCATATGGGAGCGGCATGGCCGTGGCTGATGCAGTTTTTTGTAAAAGCTTACCTCGAAATTCACGGAAAAGGCGGATTGCCCTTTATTAAACAACTGCTTGAAAACTTTGAAGAAACGGTAACCGAACACTGCGTGGGCACGCTGTCTGAAATGTACAACGGAGACCCGCCACACAAGGCGAAAGGTGCAATATCGCAGGCAATAAATGTAGCCGGAGTCATACATGCTTTGCATACGACACATAATTGGAAATAATTGTAAAAAACTTTGGACTATGAAAGTATTGATGTTTGGATGGGAATTTCCGCCCCATATTTCAGGAGGACTGGGTACCGCCTGTTACGGGCTGACCAAAGGACTGGCATCTCTGCAAAACATGGAAGTGTTTTTTGTGGTTCCAAAAGCGTTTGGCGACGAAGACCAGTCAGATATTCAACTTATTGGGGCCAACAAAATTCCGGTATCACAAAAAGAATTCACTTTTAATGATTCCGGAACAAAAATGGATTACCTCGAGGTACAGTCGGAAGTTATTCCTTATGTGAGTGAAGACGAATTCTGGAAACTAAAAAACAAAACGCTTCCTCCAAAAGCAAAGTTGGTAAAAACCACCGAAGGGTTAACCATCGATTTTAGCGGAGGTTACGGCCACAATCTGATGGATGAAATAAAAAACTATGCACTTGTGGCTGAAATTATTGCCCGCCGAAACAACTTCGACCTTATTCATGCCCACGACTGGCTGGCCTACCCGGCCGGTATTGCCGCAAAAAGAGCATCGGGAAAACCTTTGGTAATCCACGTGCATGCCACCGATTTCGACCGCAGTGGCGGAAATGTAAATCCTGTGGTTTACGCCATGGAACGCGAAGGAATGGAAATGGCCGACAAAATTATAGCCGTCAGCAATTTTACCCGGCAAACGGTAATTGAAAAATACAGTATTCCCCCCGAAAAAATTGTTACGGTTTACAATGCGGTTGAACCGGTGAGTAAAACAAGTAAATCGAAAATAAAAAAAGGCGTGAACGAAAAGCTGGTCACCTTTTTAGGAAGAATTACCATACAAAAAGGGCCGGAATATTTTATTGAAGCCGCTCACCTCGTTCTGAAAAAAACAGACAACGTGAGGTTTGTAATGGCCGGCAGCGGCGACAAATTAAACGAAATGGTGGAACGGGTGGCCCAGTTGGGAATGGCCGACAAGTTTCATTTCACAGGCTTTTTAAAAGGCGATGATGTAAACCAAATGTTTCAAATGACCGATGTTTTTGTAATGCCGTCGGTTTCAGAACCGTTCGGAATAGTTCCGCTGGAGGCGATGCAAGCCGATGTGCCGGTAATTATTTCCAACCAGTCGGGCGTTTCCGAAATACTGAACCACGCTATAAAAATTGACTTCTGGGACACCTACGCCATGGCCGACGCCATCTACGGATTACTCAGCTATCCGGCACTTTCCGGTTTTCTGAAAAAGACCGGGAAACAGGAAGTTGGCGGCCTGAAATGGAGCCAATCGGCCAGACATGTAGAGCAGGTTTATCAAAGTTTATTAAATGTTTAACACCGCAAAATAATGGAACAGGGAATGAAATCGATATGTTTGTTTTTTCAGGTGCATCAACCGTTCAGGCACCGCCGGTACCGCTTTTTCGACATTGGCAACGACCATTATTATTACGACGATTATGCCAACGAAACCATTATGCGCAAAATTGCCGACAAAAGCTACCTGCCCACCAACAAGCTTTTGCTAAAACTGTTGAATAAACTGAACGGTAAATTTAAGGTCGCTTTTTCCATCACCGGCGTTGCACTGGAACAATTTGAACTTTATGCTCCCGATGTAATCGATTCATTCCGCGAACTGGCAAATACAGGCTATGTGGAATTTCTCTCCGAAACCTATTCACATTCACTTGCGTCGCTAAAAGACAAAGCCGTTTTTGAAGAACAGGTAAAATTGCACGATCAAAAAACAGGTGACTTATTCGGGCAAAAACCAAAGGTTTTCAGGAACACGGAAATGATTTATTCCGACCACATCGGAGCACAAGTCTGTCAAATGGGATACAAAGGCATGCTTACCGAAGGCGCCCGTCGTATTCTGGGTTGGAAAAGCCCCAATTTTTTATACGTGAATGCAGCCAATCCCAGGCTGAAAGTGCTCATGCGCAATTACAAACTGAGCGACGATATTTTGTTTCGTTTTTCCAACACCAACTGGTCGGAATATCCGCTTACAGCCGGGAAGTTTGTGGGATGGCTGAAAAAACTCGATCCGAAAGAAGAGGTGGTGAACCTGTTTTTGAGCTACGAATCGTTTGGCGAACGACAGCCGAAAGAAAGCGGGATTTTTAGTTTTCTGGAGCATTTCGTACTTCAGGTTGTAAAAGAACCGTTTCTAAAATTTTCTACCCCGTCCGAAATGATTGAGCAACTTCAGCCTGTTTCGGTGGTAAGTGTCCCCCACCCCATTTCGTGGGCCGACGAAGAACGCGACCTTACTGCCTGGCTGGGCAACGAAATGCAAAAAGAAGCCTTCGAAAAACTTTATGCTGTCAGTCGGCGAATGGAAGTATGCACAAATTCAGAACTGAAAAAAGACTGGAACTATCTTCAGATAAGCGATCATTTTTATTATATGTCAACCAAATTCTTTTCCAGCGGTGAAGCACACAGCTACGTTAATCCGTTCGATTCTCCGTATGAAGCATTCATAAATTACATGAATGTATTGAGCGATTTTAAAATGAGGCTCAACGCCACTACTCCCGGGTATGAACTGGAACAGGAAGTAGCCGAATTGCATAAACTGATTGTTTTAAAAGATCAGAAAATAAAAAAAATGGAAGCAGAGCTGCAAAGGATTCATACGCAAAAACCACAAAAAAGAAAACCGGATAAAAAGTAAAAAGCGTAAGCATTTCCTGCATGTTATTTCCTTTCCGTTCAATACAAATTAATCTTTAATTTCAAGACTGTTGTAAATAGAAAGTTTATTTTTGCACTACAATTTTAGGGGTTCAAATCAAGAGTCAAAACATGAAAACAGATAATAAAAAAGATATAAAATGGCCGGAAAATGGTAAACCGGTATGGAAAAAAATAATTGTAGAATCGCATCTTCCCGACAGTTTGGTGCCGTTGCGCGAACTCTCCAAAAACCTCTGGTGGGTATGGAATTCAAGAGCAGGCGAACTGTTTGGCTACATAAATCGGAAACTGTGGGAAAAACTCGATAACAATCCGGTTCTTTTGCTCGAAGAAGTGAGCTACAAACGCTTTCAGGAATTGGAAAAAGACCAGTATTTTGTTGCTGAGATGAACGAGGTTTTTAGCCAGTTTAATAGTTACATGGAAGCAAGAAAAGAATTGGGCAGTCCGCAAGTCGCCTATTTCAGTATGGAATACGGGTTGCACGATTCACTGAAAATTTTCTCGGGAGGACTGGGGATTCTGGCCGGTGATTACCTTAAGGAGGCGAGCGACATGAAGGTAAATCTTACAGCAGTTGGCTTACTTTATCGCTACGGGTACTTCAAACAGGCCCTCAACCTTCATGGGGAACAAATGACCAATTACGAATTTCAGGATTTTTCGAAAATCCCGGTACAGCCGGCCCTCGATCAAAATGGTGAATGGGTAAAAATTTCGGTGGAACTCCCTGGCCGAACCGTTTTCTCGAACGTTTGGCAGGTTAACATTGGCTCAGTAAAGCTTTTTCTGCTCGATACCGACCTCCCGGAAAACCAGGAACAGGACCGGTTTATTACCCACCACCTGTATGGCGGCGACAACGAAAACCGCCTGAAACAGGAAATACTGCTTGGGATAGGGGGAATCAGGGCACTGAATAAATTGGGATACAACTCCCAAATTTACCATTGCAATGAAGGTCACGCAGCATTTATCGGGTTGGAGCGACTTTCAACCATAATGGAAAACTACAATTTAAATTTTCCCGAAGCCAAAGAAGTCGTTCGTTCTTCAACAGTTTTTACGACCCATACACCGGTTCCTGCCGGCCACGATTCTTTCCACGACGACATGTTCAAACACTACATGGAGCCCTTCTCAAAAAAACTGGGGCTGGCATGGGAAGACTTTCTCAGACTGGGGAAAGCACATGCACACGAAGACCATTTCAACATGAGTTACCTGGCGTCCAATTTTTCGCAGGGAATAAACGGAGTGAGCAAACTCCATGGTGATGTGAGCAAAACAGTACTACGGTCGCTTTATGAAGGGTATCTTGAAGAAGAAATTGAGATAGGATATGTTACAAACGGAGTCCATTATTCAACATGGACAGCCAAAGAGTGGAAAAATATTCACAAAGAATATTTTGGAGAAGAATTTCCGGGAAGCCAGCTCGATTTTGATGTTTGGAACCGCATATACAAAGCACCCGAAGAACAAATTTGGGAATTAAGAAATACCTTACGAAAAAAACTCATCGATTACATTAAAGAGCGCTTTTCCGACAACTGGATTAAACGAAATGAGAACCCGAAACTCATTACCGAAGTAATAGGAAAACTGAACCCTAACGCACTGACAATAGGGTTTGCACGGCGGTTTGCCACCTACAAACGAGGTTATCTTTTATTCAGAAATCTCGAAAGACTTTCCGAAATCGTAAACAATCCCGAACGGCCTGTACAATTTATTTTTGCCGGAAAAGCGCATCCTGCCGACAAGGCCGGGCAGGATCTGATAAAATACATTGTTGAAATCTCCAAACGCCCCGAATTCAGGGGAAAAATTCTGTTTGTGCAAAATTACGATATCAATCTGGCCAAAATAATGCTTCAGGGCGTCGATGTGTGGCTCAACACGCCAACACGCCCGCTGGAAGCATCCGGAACCAGCGGAATGAAAGGTGTAATGAACGGAACACTACATTTCTCGGTGCTTGACGGATGGTGGGTTGAAGGTTACCGCAAAGATGCCGGCTGGGCGTTACCCGCCGAACGCACATACGACGTGCAGGATTTTCAGGATGAACTGGATGCCGAAACCATCTACAATATTTTGGAAGAAGAAGTCATCCGGACATTCTACGACAGAAATAAGGAAGGAATTCCGATTGAATGGATTGACACCATAAAAAATACCATTGCACAGGTGGCTCCCCAGTTTACCACCGGCAGAATGATGAAGGATTACCACGACCGCTATTACCTGCCTCAACTGGAGCGTTCAAATCATATTAAAAATGATAGCTTTAAATGGGCCAAAGAACTGGCAGCGTGGAAACTTCGGATTGCTTCTGTTTGGGACCAGATTGAAGTGCTTAAAACTGAAATAGCCGAAGGGTTAAATAACATGATGACCGTAGGGCGGGAATACCCGGTTAAAGTTGAAGTGAACCTGAAAGGCCTTTCAAGCGACGAAGTCGGGCTCGAACTGATCGTTGCGCAAAATGGAAGAGAAGAGATGCCCAGGCTGGTTGAACGGCTCGATTTCGACGTGGAGAGTTGCGAAAATTCAGTTTGCCGGTTTAAATTGAAATACAGGCCGGTTCATCCCGGGTCGTTCAATTACGGAATGAGACTGTATCCGAAAAATGCAGGTCTCCCGCACCGGCAAGATTTCAGGTATGTGAAATGGTTGTAAAAAAAATCGATAAAATGAGTAAAAACATTCTGGGAAAAAAAATTAAAGAATACCGCGAATTCAGACAAATAACAAAAAAAGACCTTGCCCTGAAAGCCAATCTGGATATCGAACAACTTGAAAAAATAGAAGAGAAAGGAGTAATGCCTTCTCTGGGGCATCTCATTAAAATTTCGAGGGCATTTGGTGTGCGCATCGGAACTTTTCTCGACGACCAGGACCAGGTTGGGCCGGCAATTGTAAGAGCAGGTGAGGAAAAGTCGAGTATCAGTTTTTCAACAAAAGACGAATCGACACGCGAACACCTCAATTTTTTCTCGCTGGCTCAGCATAAAACCGGCCGGCACATGGAACCGTTCATTGTTGAAATTGAGCCGTCGAAAGAATCCGATTACAAACTGTCTTCACACGAAGGAGAGGAATTTATTTATGTTTTGGAAGGAAGCATTGAAGTAAATTACGGTAAAGATGTATTCCAAATCAATAAAGGAGATACCATTTACCTCGATTCGGTTGTGGCGCACAATGTGCATGCGGCAAATAACCAGCCGGCAAAAATTCTTGCCGTTGTATATACTCCGTTTTAATTTTAACCACAAAATCATTTGAACTTACAACTTCATGCAACTACTCGATTATACGCTGGGCGAACTACTTGAAAAATGGGCTTTTGATACACCCGAAAAAGAGTTTATGGTTTATCCCGACCGAAACCTGCGTTTCACATATGCGCAGTTTAACAAGCGGGTGGACAATTTAGCCAAAGGGCTCTTGTACATTGGCGTAAAACCCGGCGATAAAGTTGGAATATGGGCGAAAAATGTTCCCGACTGGACGACATTTATGTTTGCCACAGCTAAAATCGGCGCCATTTTGGTTACGGTTAATACCAGTTACAAGCTATCGGAACTGGAATACCTGCTGAAAAATGCCGATGTGAATACACTCTGTCTTGCCGACGGTTACCGCGACAGCGATTTTGTTAAAATGATTTTCGACCTGGTACCCGAGTTAAAAGAACAGGCCCGCGGCGAACTGAAAAGTGAAAAGTTTCCCGAACTCAAAAATGTAATTTTTATCGGGCAGGAAAAACATCGCGGAATGTTCAATACGGCTGAACTCATTCTTTTGGGAAACCATGTTGACGATCTGGACCTGGAAAGTATTAAGGAAACTATCGGTTGCCACGATGTGGTAAATATGCAATACACCTCGGGCACCACCGGGTTCCCCAAAGGGGTAATGCTCTCTCACCACAATATTCTCAATAACGGTTTTGCTACGGGCCAGTGTATGAAATACACTTCCGACGAGCGGTTGCTGGTTTGCGTGCCCATGTTTCACTGTTTTGGCTGCGTACTTTCGCTTTGCGCTGTGCTAACCCATGGCGCCACACTGGTTTTTAACGAAGAATTCGATCCGCTGATGGTTCTGGCATCGGTTCAAAAAGAAAAATGTACGGCACTGAACGGAGTGCCTACCATGTTTATCGCCGAGCTGAACCACCCCATGTTCGACATGTTCGACCTGAGTTCACTTCGAACCGGAATTATGGCGGGCGCACTTTGTCCCATCGAAACCATGAACCAGGTGATGACCAAAATGCACATGAAAGATGTGATTATCGTTTACGGATTAACCGAATCGTCGCCGGGAATGACAGCCACGCGCACGCACAACTCACCCGAGGTTCGTTCAACTACAGTAGGGTTCGAGTTTCCAAACGTAGAAGTGAAAATTGTTGATCCCGATACCGGAGAGGAATGTCTGCCGGGAATACAGGGCGAAATTTGCTGTCGCGGATACAATGTGATGAAAGGATATTATAAAAACCAGGAAGCGACCCAAAAAGTTATCGATGAAGACGGCTGGCTGCACTCGGGCGACCTCGCCGTTAAAACCAAAGATGGCTTTTACAAAATTACCGGACGTATTAAAGATATGATTATCAGGGGTGGTGAAAATATTTACCCCCGTGAAATAGAAAACTTTCTGTACCAGCTTCCGCAAATTGAAACCGTAGAAGTGGCAGGAGTTCCAAGTCCGAAATACGGAGAACAGGTGGGTGCGTTCATTCGCCTTAAAGAAGGCCAAAGTATTAGCGAAGAAGAAATCAGGGATTTCTGCCGCGGACAAATTGCCCGGTTCAAAATTCCGAAGTACATCTTTTTTGTGAAGGAGTTTCCGATGACTGCCAGCGGAAAAATCCAAAAATACAAACTATGCGAACAAAGCGTGGAAATGTGCAAAGCCAAAGGAATTGAAATTATATAAAAACCAGACTTTTTACCGATGATAAAATACAAACGCATTTTACTGAAACTGAGTGGTGAATCGCTAATGGGCGACCAGAATTACGGAATTGATGAAAACCGTTTGAACGATTATGCAGAACAAATTGCCGAACTCGTAAAAATTGGCGTTCAAACCGGCATCGTAATCGGGGGCGGCAACATTTTCAGGGGTTTGAGCGGCACAAGCAAAGGCTTCGACCGCGTAAAAGGCGACCAGATGGGAATGCTGGCCACCGTAATTAACAGTCTTGCGCTTAGTTCGGCATTAAAATCGAAAGGAGTAATTGGCAGGGTGTTTTCGGCAATCAGAATGGAACCTGTTGGAGAATACTACGCCAAAGAAAAAGCCATTGCTGCTATTGAAAACGGTGAAGTGGCCATTGTTTCAGGCGGGACCGGAAACCCTTTTTTTACGACCGACACTGCCAGCGCTTTGCGCGCCGTGGAAATTGAAGCTGAAATCATGTTTAAAGGTACACGGGTTGACGGAGTTTATACGGCTGATCCGGAAAAAGACCCGAATGCAGAAAAGTTTGAAAAAATCAGCTTCGATGAAATTTATAATCGGAATCTGCGCATTATGGATTTAACTGCAACCACTTTGTGTAAAGAAAACAGCCTGCCTGTACTGGTTTTTAACATGGATAAAAAAGGAAACCTGAAGAAAGTAATTACCGGTGAAAATATTGGAACTATTGTGTATTGACGACATTTTTTGAGGCTGATAAAACAAAATAAATTAAAAAATTTTCGTGTATATATATTTTTTCTATATTTGTTCCTGATCCAAAGAGAGAAAATAGAGTGCTTGACCAATGCAAGAAGAAGTAGATTTTATTATCGACCATTGTAAGGAAAAAATGCGGGATGCCATAAAGCACCTCGAAAAAGAACTGATTCATATCAGGGCAGGAAAAGCTTCTCCTGCAATGATAGATGGCGTTCAGGTTGAGTATTACGGTACTTTGACTCCGCTAAACCAGGTTTCCAACGTTAGCACACCCGATGCACGTACCATTGCCATTCAACCCTGGGAAAAAAATTTGATTCCTGTTATAGAAAAAGCTATATTAGCAGCGAATTTGGGATTCAATCCTGAAAACAACGGTGAAATAATCCGGATAAATATACCGGCATTAACCGAAGAAAGACGGAAACAACTGGTAAAACAGGCCGGACAGGAGGGCGAAACTGCCAAAGTGAGTATCCGCACAGCGCGAAAAGAAGCAAACGAAAGTTTGAAAAAATTACTGAAGGAAGGTTTGGCAGAAGACATTGAAAAAGATGCGGAGGCAGAAGTTCAAAAGCTTACGGATGAATTTGGGAAAAAAGTTGATACTTTAGTGGAAGCTAAAGAAAAAGATATTATGACGATATAATTGTTTCTAGTTTTCTGTTTTCTGAACATTGTTTAATTGTTTTCATGGCTTTGAGGCAGCTTGTAGAAGCTGCCTTTTTTTTTGCCCTCCCCAAAAAAAATCCACAAAAAAACCCACCTCGAAGGGCAGGTTTTCTGTCATAAAAACAAAATATTATTTCTTCTTTTTCTTCATTGCCAGGTATCCCACAACAGCAATTACTATAACAATAACTACAATAATAATTACAGTACTACCTGAACCTGAGCTGCTTGCTCCTTCGGCCAGCAGATCCTGCTCCATGTACGAACTGTCCTGAGCACCAAGGTTATCGATGTAAGTCCCTTCATCCTGTGCCATTAGCAGGTAGGGAAAACTCAAAATACCGGCAACAATTGTTGCAATAAATCTTTTTAATGTTTTCATCTCTATAAAAATTAAGGTTATACTTTTTTTAATTCAACTGCTTTTTTACCTCTTCCAGCAACTGTTCTGCCGGAAGATATCTTGGGTTAATCTCCAGCAAATCGTTTAACCGGGCAACCGACTCGGTGTATTTTCCAAGGCGAAAAAAACAGGTTGCTTCTATTAAAATTAACGGTTCGAAATAAGGATGTATTTCCTTTCCTCTTTTTAAATTTTCCTCACACCCGGAAAAATCACCGGTTTCCAGTTTTGCTTTCGCCAAATTTACAAATAACCAAACATTTTTTGGCTCTTGTTCAACAGCTAATTCCAGCAAATGAATTCCCTCCTGCAAATTTCCGTTTTTTATTTCAGAAATTCCCAAAAAATCTGCCTTATCTGTTCGTTCTGCCAAAACAGCAACCGGATTTCCCTGGTGATAGTAGGTTTTTAAAATAGTAGAAGGTATCCAGTTATCGTTTTTAAGCAAATAAGGATGGAGATAATTTATGCCGAAAATTCCGTAATCCCAGTCCACCGAACTGCGTTCCAAAAACCGGGTATATTCAAAACTGATGTTGGGATGTTTTTCAAAATAATTGGACAAATTACAATTCATGGCTACCGTAATCTCTTTTCCTTCCGCCAATTGAATTAAATCCTCCGCCGGTGCTTTCACCGCATGAAAATAGTAATCATATTCATATTCTCCCCAGGCATTTTTGTTTCCTCCTACCAATGAGTTAAAATACACATAATCAACCGGAAACGCGGTTGCCTGGTGTTTTAAAGGCAAAACCAGCAACAACAAAAAAAAGGCACGTACAGCATACGAAACTTTTCTGTTTTTCAACTCCGTCAATTTTATCAATCTGAATATTCCAACTGCTGAAAGAACGGCAGCCGGCGGCAAAATAAACAGCATTTGCCTGACTCCGCTATATAAATTGGAATCAATTGCTATTACATAAATGAGCGGAAAAACGAAAGCAAACAAAACAAAACCTTCGCTCAACAATTGCTGTAATTCTTTGCTTTTTATAAATATATTCTTGAGAAAAAACCACAAAAAAAATATAAAACCCGCCAATATGACCACAGGCGTTGAAATGAGTATCCATTTTGGCAGGTAATACCAGGGTAAATCAGTACTCCACATCAGTTCTCCTTCAAAAACCTGACGAATGCTCACTTTGTAATGTTCCATAACCCCAAGACTTTCAACCGGATGAACCCAAACATTTAGCAAGGCGTAGGGCCAGAACAGCAATCCGCCGAAATAACCAATCAGCAGAATTACTGTTCCCTGGCCCAGCAACCTTACAAAAACGGGTTTAGTTGAAACTATTTGTTTCAGGTAAAAAGGCTT
>CAZXHP010000100.1:0-13446 GCA_964639655.1 uncultured Mariniphaga sp. | reverse complement strand
AGAAATATGATTTAAAATTTCGTTCCGGTTTTTTGGAGCATACAGAAAAAGAATCGCCAGAGTTTGTGCTGGAAATGAAGGAGTTTGATAATAAACTGCAGGCGGCTATCGCCGATCTTCCTGACAAAAGCAGGGTTGTTTTTCTGATGAACCGGATCGATGGGATAACTTACAGGGAAATTGCTGAAAATCTGGGAGTAAGTGTAAAAGCTGTAGAAAAACAAATGAGCAGGGCGCTGAGAATTCTTCGGGAGAAATTGGGAGATAAACTGTAAATTAAATGAGCAGCTTTCCGTTCAATAGCATATTTAATGTTAAAAGCCTGTTCAAATCGGGACCGGATAAATATTTACGCTACAATGTTTTTTTGCTTTTCCTTGTTCTGGGAATATTTCAGGTGAATGCGCAGGAACCTTCCATTACGGTATTTGCGGAGGAAAAACCGTTAGCTGAAGTTTTGGAAGAAATATCGGGCAGTTTTGGAATTAAGTTTGCCTATGAAACGGATTCTTTCCGAAAGATAAAAACCAGTTTTTCCCTCGAAGATGCTTCCCTTGAGCTTTTTTTCGAAGAACTTAAAGAGAGGTATTCCGTTTCTTCGAATTTAATCGACGGCACATGGGTTTTGGTCATCCAAAAATTGCAGGCCGAAGAATTTTTAAAAACGGAGACCCCGAAAAGAACAACCCTTTCGGGTTATGTTCGCGATAAAATAACAGGCGAAAGCCTGGTTTACTGCAATATTTCGTGGGGCGAATTTAAAGGCGGAATGACCAACGAACTCGGGTTTTTTAACTTTCCGGTTCCGTCGTCAGATTCGGTGCATCTGTTTGTCAGTCATTTGGGATACCGGAAGCTCGATACAGTGGTATTTCACGATAAACCGGTGATAATTAACCTCGAACCTTCTGAAATTATGCTGAAACCTGTTCGGGTGGTCCATACTGAAAGGGAAGTTTTACAGGCTTCTCCTTTACCGGAAAAAATAGCATTTAATCCGCTAAAATCATCTGCAATACCCCGCATTTCGAACGACGATTTGGGAAATGCGCTTTTACTGATTCCCGGAGTCGATTTTTTGCAGGGCGGCAACTCGGGCCTTTCCATAAGAGGCGGAGCCCCAACCGATAACCTGGTGCTTTTCGACGGTATCCCGGTGTTGGAAACCAGTCACCTTCTTGGAAATATGAGTGTGCTGAATGCCAGGTTTGTTCAGCAGGCCTTTGTTTCGAGAGGCGGATTTGATGCCGGAAACGGAGGCAGGGTTTCGGGGTTGATTGAACTTACCGGGAAATCGGGGAAAAACAACAGGCCTTACCTCGATTTGTCGGCCAACCTGTTAAACTCCAATATATTGGCCAATGTTCCGGTAACCGGCAAGTTTTCGGTAACTGCCGCCTGGCGCCGTTCATTTATCGACCGGTGGCAAAATTACCTTTACTTTCGCCTAATCGACAATGTGACCTCCTCCGATGAAAACCCGGTAACTTCCACAATTATTCCCCGGATAAGTTTTCAGGATGTAAATGCCAAAGTCAGTTTCCACCCTACTGAACATTTTGAAATCGATTTGAATCTGCTTTACGGAAAAGACAATCAGAGCAGGGATTTTGAATTACTTCAAACCAAAGATTACTACCGGAATGAAAGCATGTACAGTGAAAACCTCGGAATGAGCTTAAACTGGAAGTGGCAGGTAAATCCCGGATGGTATCACTCCTTTTCAGCCGGTTTTTCTACCTGGGATAAAGATGCCGTGGATGAAACCGGCGAATTGCAGGAGTTCACCGAAATAATTGACGATAATCCGGGAAAGGGTCAGGGAAAAGGTAAAGGACTGGCCAAAACCCGGGAAATAACTTACACCCGCGAAATTTATGATATCGACAACGGATTCAACCACATTGAAGAATACCGCGCCGCGTGGAAAACAAAAATGAAAACCGGGAAAATCACAAGTGAGGCAGGGATTGGATGGACCCGCAACAATTACAACTACCATTTTTTTGCCAGTCGTTCCGATGCGGATATTCAAACAGATTCCATTGCCAGCGAGGCCAGCCTCGATTTATTGCATGTTTTTGCCCGGCAGCATACCGACATTTCAGACCAGTTCCGTTTCCGGTTGGGACTGCGGTCCGATTTTGATGCGTCGGCGAAAAACTTTTACTGGCAACCGCGTGGTGGCGTGGAATTTTTACCGCAACACGGTTTAAAGTTTTACCTGTTAAGCGGTGTTTACTACCAGTTTTTAACCGGTATCAGACGTTTCGACAGCGAGGGCCATTACAGCCGGCTTTGGTATCTGCCCGACCGGAATGGACGAGGCGCCGTTAAAGGCGTTCATTATATTTTGGGAAGTAAGTATGAAAAAAACGGTTGGTTTGTCGATATTGAAGCCTATCATAAAAATTCCAGTGGAAAAGTGAATTTTTTTGCCCGGGAGGTTGCTTCCGGATCGGGCAGCACAGTGTCATATAGTTCCCGGGAAAGCAACGAACGGTTTAATGGGATCGACTTTTTTATACAGAAAAAGCACTTCCTGTTTAACCATATGCTAAGTTATTCGCTTTCATCGGCAGAAGAACAAACGGAAGATTTTTTCGGGAACAACTGGTTTCCGGGATATAACGACCGCACTCACCGGCTTAAACTTACCGAAATGGTGAATTGGAGAAACTGGACATTTACAGGCAGCTGGCAAATTGCCAGCGGGTTGCCGGTGTATCAGTATATTCAGGGATCGACCACCGAAGATTTTTTTCGCTCCGAACATTTTGCGCAACTTGACCTGGCCCTGATGAAGACATACAAGGGCACTTTTTATGCACTAAGTGGCGGAGTATCGTTGTTGAATGTTTTTGACCGCAGAAATATTGTGGAGGTGAATTACCTTCGTTTTTCGTCGGATCAGGGCTCAATGACCGTCCGTTCCGACATCTCAGCCCTCGGGTTTACACCTGTTTTCTTTTTGAACGTAAAATTTTAAGCCGCGTTTACACGCTGTTTTAATCGTCTTAAAATCAGTTTCTTTATCATTTTCTCTGATTTTTTTCCCATTTCAGGTAGGGTATATTTCAGGTTGTGGATATAAAAGGTGTTACAAATAGTTTATCAGTGTCCGGGAAACCTTTTTGCAAATGGAAAACAACAGAAAAGATAATCAGTCAATTTCTCAAATAGCCGATCAGTTGATTCGGAATTACCAGGTTGCCGTTAGTTCCCGTAAAGAGGAAGTACTGGACACTCTTCTTCAGAAAATCGAAGAAAAAGAGCACACCGCCGAAATCTCTCAAAGGCGAATTTCCTGGTTCAAGGCTGCTGCTTCTGTAGCTGCTGTTGCTGCAATAGTGGCAGCTGTCTGGTTTTTTACCGCCTCGCAAACCGTGCAGGTGGAACAGGGAGATATTTATACACTTCGTTTGCCCGATGAATCGAGGGTGGTGCTGCACAACGGAAGTTCCCTTACCTACAGTAAATACTTTTGGAGCCGGGATGTACAGTTGACCGGCACCGCCTACTTCGAAGTGGAAAAAGGAACAGGATTCAGGGTGAAAACTGCAAAAGGCGATGTTGAGGTTTTGGGAACCCGTTTTTTGGTTGAAGGGTTGGAAAAGGCCCTGGTTGTGCAATGTTACGAGGGCAGTGTAAAAACCAGTTATGAAAAAGATTCCTGGATTTTAGAGTCAGGAACGCAGTTTTCGGGAAAACAGGGAACGGCCCAAAAGGAGAATTTTGAAAACGAAACCGGTTTTCCGGCTTTTGCAAGGTTTCAGAAGAAATTTTCAAACACGCCTGTTTCTCTGATTTTTAGTGAAATTGAAACATTTTTTGGCGTGGATATACAAGTGAAAATACCCTCGGAAAAAAAATTTTCAGGCTCGTTTGAAACCGGCAGTTTGGAAAATGTGCTGCAGATTGTATGCGAGCCTTTACAGTTGAATTACACTTTTGAAGACAAATACAGAATAGAGATTTATTAATTTAAAAACGATGATTATGAAAAAGTACATGAATTTTAAAACATTAGGGATTTTAATGCTGTTTTTTGCCGGAACTTTTATGGCCTGTAGCGATCTCTCGGAGGCAGATTCGGCAATGGAAGATGCCGGTGACAAAAATGGGCCGAACAGCGGAAAAGGAACAGTTGTTTTTAAAATTACCGATGCCCCTTTCCCGGCTGATATGGTAGCCGAGGCAAACGTAACCATCGACTGGATAAAGCTGTTAAAGTCGTCTGATGATGCACAGGAAGGTGAAGAAGAAAACGGAGAAGAAGGAGGTGAAGATTCTTCCGATGTTTTGATACAGTTGGAGGAACCTGTTACCTATAACCTCATTGAACTGAGAAACGGGCAAACTGTCGATATGGCCGAAGTGGATGTTCCTGAAGGAAGTTACAGGGAAATCAGACTGCATGTAATAGATGCCGGCATTGTTTTGAATGACGGTACTGCTTACGATTTGAAGGTTCCGAGCGGAAGTTCGAGCGGACTTAAAATTAAAATTAACCCAGCCTTTGAAGTTGAAAGCGGATCAACCTCCGAAGTACTCTTCGATTTCGATATAAGCCGTTCTTTTGTTATGAGGGGTAATTCGAAGAATATCCAGGGGTTTATTTTTAAACCGGTTGTAAGAGCGGTAGTGCATGTTCAAACCACAGCCGGTGAAATTAGCGGCACTGTAACCGACAGTGAAGAAAATCCGGTGGAAAATGCAAGCCTCTATTTACTCGCCGGAGAAGACACCATTACCTCTGCACTGTCAAATGAGGCAGGATTTTATGCATTCATCGGAATACCGGCTGGCGATTACTTGTTGTCGCTGAATTACAATGACGGTGAATATGTGGAAAACGTTGATGTGTCTGTGGAAGCAGGTGCGGTTACCGAACAGCATTTTGTTATCGAAAGCGAAGAGCAGGAAGAAGAAGAGGAAGAGCTGTTAGGCGAAATTAGCGGTTTGGTTACCGATACGGCGCAGGCTGTAATTCAAAATGCTTTGATATCCCTTGTTTTAAATGACGACACACTCACTACGACACAAACCGGAGAAGACGGACTTTATTCTCTTCCCGATATTGCTGCCGGAGGCTATGTGCTGGTGTGCGAGGCAGACGGTTATATCAGTCAGAATGCCGATGTGACTGTTCAGGCTGAGGACGAAACTGTTCAGAATTTTGAGTTGGTTCCCGAAGAAGAAGAGGAGGAAGAAGAGGAAGATGAAGAGGAATAAAGCACCGGCGGCAATACGTAAAATCGGTTAAAAGAAAAATGATTTAAGGGTCAAACTCATCCTGACAGCAAGCAACTGTCGGGCTGTTAAAAAAGACACTGCAACGCGCAGTGTCTTTTTTCTTAAAAATTTTTATACTTTCGCCTTTCATAACTTCTAATGTGGAATCGCCCGTTACGGGATTATTTATGCAAAAAAAAGTAGTCATAATTACCGGCGCTTCATCCGGAATTGGTAAGGCATTAGCCGAAAAGTATGCCGCAGAAGGGTGGAATCTGGTTTTGGCAGCCCGCCGGGAAGAGCGGTTACTTGAACTGAAAGCGAAGCTGAACCATACCGGCGTTCTAATTGCAAAAACGGATGTCACCTCCGAAACCGATTGTAAAAATCTGGTTGACCAGGCGGTGGAAAAATTCGGGCAGATTGACGTACTAATTAATAATGCCGGAATTTCCATGCGGGCACTTTTTAACCAGACCGACCTGGACGTAATGCGTAAACTCATGGACGTCAACTTTTGGGGAACTGTTTACTGCACCAGGTTTGCCATGCCCTTTCTGCTCAAAACAAAAGGATCGCTGGTTGGTGTGATATCGGTAGGCGGGTACATCGGTCTTCCCGGCCGAACCGGTTATTCGGCTTCAAAATTTGCAGTACGCGGTTTTTTGGAAACCATAAGGGTGGAAAACCTGAAAACCGGTCTTCACGTTTTGATGGTTGCCCCGGGGTTTACCGCTTCCGAAATCCGAAAATCGGCACTTCTGGCCAACGGTAAGCAACAAGGCGAAACGCCACGAAATGAAAACAATATGATGTCGGCGGAAGAATGTGCCGAACACATTTTTAAAGCCGTTCTGAAACGGAAAAGAGAATTGGTACTCACTTTTGCCGAGGGAAAACTGACGGTTTTTCTTTCCAAGTTTATGCCCCGTTTTATCGATAAAATGTCGTATAAAATGTTTGCCAGGGAACCCGATTCGCCGTTTAAATAACAATCCCGGTTTTTGTTTTCAGTCGAGAAAAAAATAAATCAGCGAGCATGTAATCAGCAGGATAATAACACTTCCGGAAATCCGGTTAAACCACAAACATATTTTTGTGCTGAACAGGTTTCTGAACCTGCTTATTATTCCGGTAATGGAAAACCACCAGATTACTGCCCCCAGCATAAAACCACCCAAAACAACAATGGCCTGCGCCGGATTATTGACATTCAGTGCCACCCCAAAACCGGTAAATAACGCCAGATGAAGAAAAATGATGAGCGGGTTCGACACAGTGAGCAAAAATGTCGATGCAAATCGCTTTAGGTAGCTGCTTTTACTTAATTCGGCTGAGTTTGCGTTTGCTTTTGGTTTTGAGAAGAAAATGATCAAACCTAAAAGGAATAACAAGGTGGAAATCGTTATCAGGAACAGCAGGTCGTATTCTTTTATAAACTGAAGAATAAATCCCACACTAAACGCCGCAAAACCAGCATACAAGGTATCGGAAAGCGCAACGCCCAATCCCGAAAAAAAGCCTTCTTTCCGGCTTCTGCTTATGGTACGCTGTATAACCAAAATATTTACAGGACCAAGTGGCATCGATGCCAGCACCCCGATTAATATTCCTTCAAGCAAAAGATACATCAACATGACGCAAAAATAATTTTTTTTTGATTACATCTTTTGATTTTTAAAAATGCCCGCCCGCCCTCCGTAAAATATTTTTACTTTTACCTCTGCAATAAACTCAACAGGAAAATTTATAAAATGGAAGAACTAACAGTTGGTACACGCGTGGAGCATCCACGTTATGGCGAAGGAATTATCAGCAAAAATAAACTTACAGCCTACGAAATTTTTTTCGAAAAAGGGGGTAAAATCGAAATTACCAAACGAAATACCGATTTAACCGTTTTGGAAAAAAATGTGGAGGCGCCGCCGCACAAAGGACTAAAGCTTACCGAGGTAGAGAATGCCATTAAATATGTTCTCGACCAGTACGGCGCGTTGAATGCCTTAGTGCCTTTGGGCGAAAAATGGATAGGCGGGACCCTGCTGCTCCAACCGGCCAATCCGGAATTAAAACCAAAGGAGATTCCCATCGGGGCGTTTTTTCATAAAATTGTGATGCTGCGCGATCGCCTTCGTGTGCTGGAACAGAATATTAACAGCCACAGTGTGCTTACCGACGAGGAAAAGGTGAACCTTCAGCAATATATCACCCGGATTTACGGTTCACTTACCACGTTTAATGTACTTTTTGCCGAAAAAGAACACTTTTTCGTTGGTGCCAAATCGAAATAAAATGAAACAAACAATTCTGTTTTTAATCGTGCTTTTTATGTCATCAGCACTGTTTGCACAAAATAAAGTCTTGAAGGTGTGGCCCAACGGGGCGCCCAATCATAACGGTATGGACGAACCCGAGGAAAAGTTCGAAGGTGTTCGGGTGCGTAATGTCTCTGAAGCCGAAATGTATGTTTACCTGCCGGAAAAGGAAAAAAATACCGGTGCGGCGGTGGTTATTTGCCCCGGCGGAGGCTACTGGATTGAAGCCATGGATCACGAAGGCTACCAAATGGCTGAATGGTTACAGGAAAAAGGGGTGGCCGGCATTGTGCTGAAATACAGGCTTCCGTACGGTCATCACGAAATTCCCTCGGGCGATGCACGGCAGGCCATACGTATTGTGCGCAGCAATGCGGAAGAGTGGGGGATTCATCCTGAAAAAATAGGAATTGCCGGTTCCTCTGCCGGTGGACACCTGGCATCGACAGTGGGCACACGGTTCGATTACGGAAACCCGGAAAGTTCCGACCCGCTGGAAAAAATAAGCTGCCGGCCCGATTTTATGCTTTTGCTCTATCCGGTTATCACCTTTCGCGAAGCCTTCGGCCACATGGGCTCGCGCAAAAATCTCATTGGCGAAGGAAATAATTGGGAACTGGTGGAAAAATACTCCAACGAGTTGAATGTTACACCCGAAACACCGCCCACGTTTTTAATCCTTCCCGACGATGATAAAACGGTGCCACCACGCAATTCGGTGGAGTTTTACCTGGCTTTAAAGGAAAACGGTGTGCCGGCCGAAATGCACATTTTTGCCGAAGGGGGTCACGGATTTGGAATGCACAAAAAGGACCTGCCTGTTGACCAGTGGCCCGAATTGTTTTACAACTGGCTGAAAGCTGTTAAAGTGATAAAGTAATGCAACCAACCCATCCGCTGAAAGTCCTGAAATTTTGTCCGAAATGTGGATCGCCCGAATTGATTCCCAAAGCTGATTTATCGTTAAAATGCAGCGACTGCGGGTTTCATTTTTACGTAAATGCTGCCGCTGCCGTGGCTGCGTTGGTCGTAAATAAGGAGGGCAAACTGTTGCTGACCAGGCGTGCCGTAGAACCCGATTACGGGAAACTGGATTTACCGGGCGGTTTTATCGACCCGGGCGAATCGGCTGAAGAAGCAGTTAAACGCGAACTTTGGGAAGAACTGTGCATGAAAGTGAAATCGGTGGAGTACGTCGTTTCAGCGCCCAACGCGTACCTTTTTTCCGATATCAGCGTGTTTACGCTCGACATGGCTTTTCGGGTCGTTCCGGAAACTGTTTCAGGATTAAAGGCCCAGGACGATATTCTCGATTTTAAATTTTACGCTGAAAATGAAATCGACTTTAGCCAGATACCCGCTCCGTCAATCAACTTTTTTGTACAACAATTTTTCAGGAAATGAACGAAATTCGTCAACGTATAAAAGCTCTTCGCCTCGAATTGCTCAAAAGAAATCTCGATGCCTGGTATATTTCCGGCACCGACCCGCACAACAGTGAATATTTGCCCGAACGCTGGCAAACGCGCGCATTTATTTCCGGGTTTACAGGTTCATACGGAGTGGTGGTTGTAACACAGGAAGAGGCTGCGCTTTGGACCGATTCACGCTATTTTTTGCAGGCAGAGGAGCAGCTCAAAGGTTCGGGAATTAAAATGCATAAACTCCGCGTTCCCGACGCTGTTTTGCCGGAAACCTGGCTTGCAAAAAAACTGCAGCAGGGCAGCAAGGTCGGATTCGACCCGCAAACACTTTCAGTGACCGCATTCAGAAACATGGAAAATTGTTTAAATAAAGCCGGCATCAGCATGGTGGAAACTCCCGATTTGTTTGAAAAAATATGGGAAAACCGGCCGGAAATGCCAACAGCGATGATTTTCGAACTCAAACAAACGTATTCCGGACTTTCAAGAAGGGAAAAAAGAGAGCTGCTGGCAGGAGAACTGAAAAAATACAATGCAGATTTTCAGGTAATAACTGCCCTCGACGAGCTGGCGTGGCTATTTAATCTGAGAGGTTCCGATATTCCCTGCAATCCGGTTTTTGCAGGGTATGGTGTAGTTGGTAAAAACGACTGGATTTTGTTTGCCGATGCTGTCAAAATACCAGATGGATTAAAAATACAGCTCGAAAAAGAAAAAATAACCCTTCTTCCTTACAACGAATTTTGGATTTGGCTGAAAACAGTGCGCGGGAAAAAAATTTTTATCGATCCGGCTTCATCCGGTTTTTCGGTGTACAGTACACTTCAGGCCGAAAATAAACTGGCAGAGGGAACATCGTTGGCCGCTTTACTCAAAGCCCGGAAAAATAAAACCGAACTTGCCGGATTTCGCGAAGCCATGAAAAAGGACGGAGCAGCACTTGTGGAGTTCCTCTTCTGGCTCCGGGAAAATGTAAAAAAGGAAACAGTTACAGAATACACTGCCGGAAAAATGCTGGCTGAGTTCCGTTCACAACAAAAAGATTTTAAAGGTGAAAGTTTTGCACCCATCGTGGGGTATAAAGCACACGGAGCCATTGTGCACCTGAGTGTAAACGAAAACAATGCGCTGCCGCTGAAACCCGAAGGTTTGCTGTTGTTCGATTCGGGCGGGCAATACCTGCAGGGAACAACCGACATAACCCGCACAACAGCTCTGGGTGAAGTTACCCGGCAGCAAAAAACCGACTTTACGCTGGTATTGAAAGGGATGATTGCCCTGACTCTGGCGCGTTTCCCGGAAAATACCAAAGGCTGCCACCTCGATATACTCGCCCGAAAAGCGTTGTGGGAACACGGGTTGAATTACGGCCACGGAACCGGTCACGGAGTAGGCCACTTTTTAAATGTCCACGAAGGGCCGATGTCCATCCGCCAGGAGTTTAACGAAGTGCCTGTTCAGCCGGGAATGGTGTTGTCCAACGAACCGGGCGTATATCGCGAAGGGGAATACGGTATCCGCACCGAAAATATGATCGTTTGTGTGGAGAAGGAACAAACAGCATTCGGACAGTTTCTCGGTTTCGAAACCCTTACCATGTGCCCCATAGATACCCGGTTAATCGATTTTAGCCTGCTTTCTGAAAACGAAAAGGAGTGGCTGAACAGTTACCACCGGCAGGTTCGGAAAGAACTGAAACCTATGGTGCGAAAAGAGTTGCACGGTTTTTTGGAAGAGTTGACCGAAGAAATTTAAAAAGTTGAGCCGGTGATTCCAGATCACCAGCTCAATAATCTTTATTTTTTGTTGAGTTAACCCCTCAAAATTTAAAATCGATTCCCGCCATAAAATGCCTTCCGGCCTGCGGAAAGTAGCCGTCCATTTTGTAACGTTCGCCGCCTAAAATGTAGGAATACACCCAAGCGTTACTTTCATATTCTGCATTAAACAGGTTATTGACCATCAAATGGAGCGCAACCTCTTTAAACAGTTTGGTTGGAAAAGAATAATCCACTTTCAGGTTATTTACGAAATAGGCATCGAGGCTGCGGTCGTCGCTGGCAGTGTTGTCGATAAACTGTTTCCCCACGTAGGATGAAATGAATGCGAAATTCAGTTTTTTCACCGGTTCATAAGTCAGCTGACTGTTGGCGATCACGTTGGGCGAAAAAGCAATGTCGGTGGTGCCAAGATTAAAAGATTCGTGCTCCTCGGTATCCCAGTTTTCCACATATTCTGTAAAGTTTTCAATTTTGTTTTGGCTGAAAGTGGCGTTGGCCCGCCATCGCAGGTTTCGGGTAATTAGGATTCCGGCTTGCAGTTCAACGCCTCTGCGGTAACTTTTTTCCACGTTGGTCATAATGGGGTTTCCCACATCGTTGATTTCGCCGGTGAGCACCAGCTGGTCGTTGTAATTCATTAAATAGAAATTTAAACTTCCCGAAAAACGCGACGATTTGAATTCATACCCCAGTTCCCAGTCGTAAAGGGTTTCGTAAACCGGAGGTTCCGCCTCCAGCCTGTTGTCGATGTAGGCCGAACGGTTGGGTTCGCGGTTAGCGGTGGCAAACGACAAATAGAGGTTTTGATTTTCTGCCGGCTTGTAAAAAATACCAAGCTTCGGATTAAAAAAGTTGAACGCATGCTCCTGTGTAATGTTCCGTAAATCGTCATCGATGCCGTCGATGGAGTAATCGATGCGGCGGTATTGCACATCGGCAAACAGGTTCAGTTTTTCAGCGATTTGGTAGTTGTATTTGGCATACAGGTTGAAATCCTTTTTTAAAGCGTTGTTGGAATACCATTCATGATTGTAGCCGGCGTCGCCCAAAAACTGCGCCCAGATAACATTGCCGTAGTGGTCGCCGTCGTAGGTATTCCAGCCGCCGCCCAGCGTAAAATCGCTTTTTCTTTTTTGGTGGTTAAGCGAAAAAGTGAGTCCGTAAAAATGATTGTCGAGCCATTTCCGGTTCACCAGATCGGTCGATTCCACCGTCTCTTCCCCAATCTGGATATTTGAAATCTGGTAGTCTTCCAAATCCTCATCTGCTTTAAAATTTTCGTAATACCCCTTTCCCCGGATATAAAAACCGGAAGCATTCAAATTGAATGCCGGACTAAATTTTTGCGAAAAATGCAACTGGTAATGATCCTGCTGGTAGTTATCCACCTGGTTTTCGTAGGTGTACAGATTGTAGGTGCGGCTGTCGGAACTGATCATTTCCTGCGTTTGCTGCGGTGTGTAAAGCCAGTGATCTTCGTAGCGCTGCATGCCTTCCAAATCGTTGTTGAGGCGAACGGAAGGAACACCGTTCCAGGATTGATAGGTGGTTTCCGTCCCTGAAAAGATGTTGGCTTTCAGCACCGTATTTCCGGAATAATAACCGCCCGAAACAAAAAATGATTTCAGGTCGGAAAAAGCCCGGTCGATAAATCCGTCGGATGTAACTTTTGAAAGGCGGGCATCGAGCGTGAATTTTCCGTTCAAAAGTCCGGTGCCTGCCGATACCGTATTTTTCCAGGTGTTGAACGAACCGGCAGCGGATTTGTATTCGGCATACGGTTCTTTTTTCAACGTGTTGGTTTGCAGGTTGATGGTAGCGCCGAATGCCGCAGCGCCGTTGGTGGATGTTCCCACTCCGCGCTGAACCTGCACATTTTCGAGCGATGAAGCCAGATCGGGCTGATCGACAAACCACGTTCCGTGCGATTCGGCGTCGTTCAGCGGAATTCCGTTTACCGTCACGTTAATGCGGTTCAAATCGGTGCCGCGAATCCGAAAGTTGGTGTAGCCCACGCCGGCGCCGGCGTCGGAAGTGGCTACAAACGACGGCGTGAGTTGCAGCAGGTAGGGAATATCCTGCCCCATGTTGCGGCCGGCAATTTCTTCGCCGGAAATGTTGGTGTAAGCCACCGGCGTTTTGTCTTTGGCCCGCGTGGCCGAAACAAGCACTTCGCCCGTCATAATAAAAGTGGGCGCCAATTCGAAGGTTACGCTGTGTTCTGCAGGAACCCTCACGGAAATCTCCTGTGTTTCGAAACCTACAAACGAAGCTTTCAGCGTGTATGATCCCGGTTTAAGGTTTCTGAATTCAAAACCGCCGTCGCTTTTGGCGGAAACTCCGTAAAAAGTGTTTTCAATTACTACACTGGCGCCGGGCAACGGTCCACCGTCTCCGGTAACAGTTCCTTTCAGGTTATGCTGCCCCAGTGCGGCAACAACCAACAGCTGCAAAAGCAGCAAAAAATTAAGACGTTTCATTTTTAGAAATTTTGGTTATCAAACTAACCAATGGAGTGGGACGTATCCCTTTTTGCCCTCCCTTCGCCGGCATTATCCGGATCAGGTACTGTGGGTATAATCTCAGCCCTTAATTATTAAGGCACCCCCATTGCGTAAATATCGCGACAAAGTTATAAAGGATATTTGAAAAGGACAAAACCAGGTTTTGTTATTTGGCGTTCTTTCGGGG
>CAZXHP010000099.1:0-13638 GCA_964639655.1 uncultured Mariniphaga sp. | reverse complement strand
ACATTTACAAAGAAACAAGACGACAGTTCCATTTATTGTGAAACTTTTATTTATATTTGTCGTTGCAAGATATAAGACTTGGAATTACTAAGAAAACATAAACTGATTAAACTCAAACAAAAGAATCGTGGGAATAAGAAATTGACTTCTGCGATAGACAAGTTGATTTCAGATATTGAAAGGGCTCAATGGACTAAAAAAACAGAAATTATTGAAACACGACCTGATGCAGATTGTGTACACAGCGATGGTTTTTACTTTTTTGATATAAGCATCCATCGGACAATGATTTTGATAGTATTTGAGGATAATGAAGCAACGGTTGTCTGGACTGGTTCGCATGATGAGTATGACAAGACTTTTAAAGGAAATAAAAGCACGATTGAAAAATGGTTGCGTAAACAAAATTTGATTTAAAATGGATAGATTTTCAATACAAAACATACAGAGATTAAATTCATTAGAGAGTGAATTGGATTTCGAAAAGGCATCATCACTATTTCTAAAATTACGAGTGCTTGAAAAAGAGGATGAGTCATATAAACCAATCCGAAAACATCTTCACAATCTTATAAAAGACTATGAAGAAAAAAATTGGAACGATGAAAATTCCATAACAGATAATCAAATTAAAGATAGCGATTTAGCTGAAACATTGGTGCAAGCTGAAAATGACTTCTACGAAAAGAGAAAAGAACAAATTAAAGCAAAATTAAAAGAGGCAGGGTTAACTCAAAATGATTTAGCAAAGATTTTAGGTCATCGAAAAAGCTACATGTCGGAATTGATTAATGGATTACGACCTTTTTCAAAAGAGGACTTAATCGTTATAAACAGACTCTTTAAAATAAAATTGGAAGATTTGATTCCAACTTTTATAAAGCAAGACAGAGCATCACATATCAAAAAGACTTTAGAATCATTGTCGCATAATAAGATAAAACTAACTAAAAAAGATTTTGATTTACAAATGGTTTGATGATGAAAATTCAAACTACGGTTGGTAACAATGTGTGAATCTAATCGCGATTTCAGCACTGATATTCAGTGATTTAACTCGCCCCAATCCCGATGGTTTAGGACAGCGAAGCAGCCCAAAAACCGCGGCTAAACTTAAACGTGGCCGTTAGTACACCGTGAGGTGTATCGCTTTTAATGGGTGCAATTCCCATCTGCCCCCCGCTGGCGCACATTTGAAATGTGTGCCTGTTTGGAACGGTTCTTTTACAACGACGATCTTAACTTTAATGTTGTAGGTACTTCAAACCGCATAAATTCCCCTGTTGCCACAAATTCGGCGGCTTTCTGGCCCATCAGTTCAAAGTCGGTGGAAATAACGGTAATGCCGTTTTTAACATACTTTTTCATGGGGGTTTCGTTGTAGGAAATGACACCCACTTCCCGGCCGGGTTCGTATCCTTTTTCGGCACACTGATCCAAAAGCCCGGCAAGTGTACGGTCGCTCACGAGAAAGTAAAGCGCTCCTTTTTTTATTCTGAATTTTTCTTCTTCGAAAATTACCGAATGCTGTATCTGAAAATTTTCGCAGAATTTTTTGAAAAAGCCGATGGACTCTTTTGGGTGGTATGTAAATGGCGGGTAATAAAATATGAATTCCTTGTATCTGGCAATTTTTTCCAGGTTTGCTGCCAGGCAATCGTAAACCGGTTGCCCAAAGTTTTGAAAAACGGCTGAATGATTTTCAGATGTATGAATGTTCCAGTCGATAATAAGCAGTTGCTCGGCAGGTATTTTTTTGATAATTCCCGGAATTTTGGAATGGTCGAAATTCATGATAACGTACTTGCTGTATTTTCCCAGACTTTCCAGCACAATCTTTTCGAACAGGCCGATGTTGTAGTGGTGAAAGTGCAAATCGACGCTGATGGTTTTAGGAAGGTGTTTCAGAAACGAACCGTAAAGTACTTCTTTGTAAGCTTTAAACGTGTCGAGAAACAGGAAGACTTTTGTGATTTTCCGGGTAACAAAATAACCGCGGTTGGGTACCGATTCCACCACACCGCGCTTTTTCAGTTCGGCATACGCTTTAAAAACGGTGTCGCGCGAAAGGTTGCTCTCCTTCATAATCTGGTTTACCGAGGGTAGCATTTCCCCTGCTTTCAACTGGTTGCGGCTGATGGCGTCTAAAATGGCATCCACCAGTTGCTGGAATTTCAGCGTGTTTGCATTATCATCTATTGTAAATTTCAGATTTGTCATGGTTTTTGTCTGGCAGAACAGTTTCCGTTCTGTTCTGTTCTACAAAACTAAAAATTAAAAATGACGAAAAAAACAATAGACGAAACAATGCTGCGTTAATAGAAAAGGATAAGGGAAAAGTTACATCTTCAGAGTGGTTAAGTTTGGTCAGCATTACTTCTTATTAATTGTAGTAACTTATTCCTTATCCTTATTTTTTTGCATAAAAGTAAAGGATTTTTTTCGAATTCAAAAATCAGTTTTTTTCTTTCACAAATTTCTCAAATCGGGATACCGAAATAGTTAAAAATTAGAAACCCTTTAAATTCAATGCTTACAAGATTAGTCCGATTTTTACCTTTCGGCAGAAAGTTTTATTTTCGGACCGAAAAACGTGTTTATTTATGGAAATAGTGAGGGTGTCAGATAAAACTACCGTTGACGAGTTTCACCGGCTGGCCAAATTGATTTATAAAGGCGATCCCAACTATACCCCCCTTTTGCGACTAATGGTTGAAGACACTTTTAACCCGCAAAAAAATGCAAGATTTAAAGACGGGGATGCCTGCCGTTGGATGGTTAAAGATAAGGACAAGTGTGTGGGACGTATTGCCGCATTTTATGATTCCGGTTACTCTTCGGTTTATGATCAACCAACCGGTTGTTTTGGTTTTTTTGAGTGTATCGACGATCAGAATGCCGCTAACCTGCTGTTTGACACCGCTAAAAACTGGTTGCAGCAAAACGGAATGGAAGCTATGGACGGGCCGGTGAATTTCGGTGAAAACTTTTTTTACTGGGGATTGCTGGCAGATGGATTTCAGCCGCAAACATTCGGTATGCAATACCATAAACCCTATTATCGGAAATTGTTTGAAAACTATGGGTTAAAAACTTTCTACGAACAATACAGCTATTCGCTCGATATTACAAATCCCGATTTGCCCGACCGGTTTTGGAAAATCGCCGCCTGGGTGGCGCAGAAGCCCGGATACAGTTACCGGCATTTCAGCTTTAAAAACCAGGATAAATTTATCAACGATTTTATCGAAATTCACAACCTGGCGTGGGCAAACCACAGCAATTACAAACCTGCCGGCTTTAGTGAATTAAAGGAAATGATTACCCAGGCAAAGTTTATTCTGGAGGAAGAATTTATCTGGTTTGTGTACCACGAAGGAAAACCCATAGCGTTTTTTATGATGATTCCGGATTTAAACCAGATTCTTCAAAAAATAAAATCAGGAAAACTGAATTTGTGGAATATTCTAAAATTGTTGTACTATAAAAAGTCGAAAACCATTTCGCGCTGCCGGGTTATTGTTTTGGGCGTAGTTCCGCAGTTTCAACGTTTGGGAATCGAATCGGGAATTTTTTACCAGCTGAAAAAAGTAATGCTTCGAAAACCGTGGTACAATGATATGGAAATGAGTTGGGTGGGCGATTTTAATCCGAAAATGAATGCACTTTTTAAATCATTTGGCGCCAAACAAACACTCACTCACCTCACAATGCGTTATCTTTTTAACCCTGAAAAAGAATTTAAAAGGGCTGCAATTATTAACTAACGATAACGTACATTTGCAAAAACAGCTTTTCCCGGTATAAATAAAAGAGAAATGCAACTGATTGAAATAACCAATAAAAAAACACAAAAGCTTTTTCACAGGGTTCCTCATTTAATTTATAAGGACGACCCCAACTGGGCCTGCCCACTGGAAGGAATGGTGGAAAATGTATTCAATCCTCAAAAGAATCCTTCTTTTAAAAGAGGAGAGGCTGTTCGGTGGGTGCTGCTGGATGATAATAAAAAAGAAATTGGCCGCATTGCAGCTTTTTATAATCTCGACAAAGCCAATACATTTGAACAGCCAACAGGTGGTTGCGGTTTTTTTGAGTGTATTGAAAACCCGGAAGCAGCAAACAAACTTTTCGATGCAGCGCGCGACTGGCTAAAAACCAAAGGAATGGAGGCCATGGACGGGCCGGTGAATTTTGGCGAAAACTACATGAACTGGGGGCTGCTTGCCGACGGATTTATGCCGCAGGGTTTTGGAATGCCTTATAATCCGCCCTATTACATGAAACTTTTTGAAAATTACGGGTTTCAAATTTATTTTAAACAGTTTAGTTACCACTTGGATACCACGCTGCCCGAGCTGCCCGACCGTTTTTGGAAAGTGGCCGAATGGGTGGCCAAAAAACCGCAGTTCAGTTTCCGGCATTTTTCGTGGAAAGAAAAGGAACAATTTATCGACGATTTTGCACAGGTTTATGACAACGCCTGGCGGTTTCACGAACATTTCAAACCCATCGATAAAGATGATTTGAAAGATTTTATCAACAATGCAAAATTTTTAATAGAAGAAGATTTAATCTGGTTTGCCTATCACGAGGGTGAACCCATTGCACTGTTTGTTGCAGTTCCCGATTTTAACCAGATTCTGGCCAGGTTGAAGGGACGGATTACCTTTTGGAATTTTCCCAGGGTATTGTGGTTGAAATGGCAGAAAACCATGACCCGAACGCGCAGCCTCATTATTGGAATCGTTCCTAAATTTCAGCGTTCCGGAATTGATGCCGCCATTTTTTGGCACCTCCGCCCTGTGATGTACCGCAAACCCTGGTACACCGAAATGGAACTTTCGTGGGCAGGCGATTTCAATCCGAAAATTGTGGCACTTTACGAATCGGTAGGCGGTAAAAAAATGAAAACACACTATACCATGCGTTACCTTTTCGACAGGAATAAACCTTTTACACGGGCGCCCGTTATTTCTCCCGATCAGGGAAAAGAAAAGTTAAAATCAGACAATTAATTTTTTTTTACCTTTGGTATCTTAAAAACAATATTTATCTTTGCAGGCCTTAAAAAAATTAAAATAAGTACGGGATGGATTGCAGTGAAAAAATGCAACCATCCAAAAATAAAAACATTGTAAAAATGAAAAAAGGAATACATCCGGAAGAATACAGAATGGTCGCTTTCAGAGATATGTCGAACGGACATACGTTTCTTACCAGATCGACGGTTGAAACGAAAGAAACAGCTGAGGTTGACGGTGTGGAATACCCGCTTTACAAGCTTGAAATTTCCAATACGTCTCATCCGTTTTACACCGGTAAGGTGAAACTGGTGGATACCGCCGGCCGTGTCGATAAATTTATGAGCCGCTATGGAAAACACCTTGAAAAAAGGAAAAAATAAACTATTTGGCTATAATAGTAAAAGCTCCGCTTGCCGGAGCTTTTTTTTTGTTTTAAGATGCTATTTTGTCGGTGTTTGTTTAAAAAACAGGACGAATAGCCATTGTTAAACAGCAGTTTACGGTGGTGGCACGACTATTGCCTTTCACGTTGCTGCAAATACAAATGAAAAATTCCGACAGTTTGTCACAATTGAAAGTTCAGTATGGGGAAAATTAGAAATTCAGCCTTTGAGAATATGTTTTTGAGTGGAATGATACATGACGATTCAGACTATATACCAATTATTGCCGATGGTGATGATGCCGATTTAAAAAATGTGGAAATACCCGATGTTTTACCCATCCTGCCATTGCGCAATACCGTGCTTTTTCCGGGAGTGGTTTTGCCCATTAACGTGGGGCGTAAAAAATCGCTGCAACTCGTTAAAGATGTTTATAAAGGAAGTCGGTTGCTCGGCACCGTAGCACAAAAAGATTACACCATCGACGACCCTTCGGCAAAAGAGTTGTATTCAGTTGGCACCGTAGCCGAAATCCTGAAAATTCTGGAAATGCCCGACGGTTCAACTTCTGTTATTATTCAGGGAAAAAGACGCTATTCCATTCGCGAATTTGTGACGGAAGAACCCTATTACAAAGCGGCTGTTGAACCCCTAAACGATATTTTCCCGGAAAATGATTCCGAATTTAATGCCATTGTGGGTTCATTGAAAGACCTTTCCATTAAAATTGCCCAGTTTTCGGCCAATGTGCCGCCGGAAGCAACATTCGCCGTTAAAAACATCGAAAATTCAACATTTCTTATAAATTTCATTTGCTCCAATACCGATATAAGTGTTGAAGACAAACAGAATTTACTGGAAATAGAAAGCCTGAAAGACCGGGGAGTGCAGGCCATCAGCTACCTGGTAAAAGAGGTGCAGATGCTGGAGTTGAAGCAGGATATCCAGAAAAAGGTGAAAACCGATATGGATAAGCAACAGCGTGAATTTATGCTGAACCAGCAAATGAAAACCATTCAGGATGAGTTGGGTGGAAACCCGGTGGAGCAGGAGATTAATGAGCTGAAAAAGAAAGGGAAAGCGAAAAAGTGGAGTGAAGAAGTGGCAAAATACTTCGAAAAGGAAGTGGTAAAACTGTACCGGCTGAATCCGGCTGCCGGAGAATATTCGGTGCAATTTACCTATTGCCAGACGTTGGTCGAACTTCCCTGGAACGAGTACAGCAAAGATAATTTCGATTTAAAAAATGCCCGGAAAGTGCTCGATGAGGATCATTACGGACTGGAAAAGGTGAAAGAACGTATTCTGGAACATCTGGCCGTTTTGAAGCTGAAGAACGACATGAAAGCACCAATACTCTGTCTTTACGGGCCTCCGGGGGTTGGAAAAACATCTTTGGGGAAATCAGTCGCCCGCGCGCTCGACCGCAAGTTTGTGCGCATGAGTTTAGGCGGAATAAACGACGAATCGGAAGTCCGCGGTCACCGTAAAACCTACATTGGCGCCATGCCGGGCCGGATTATTCAGAACATCAAAAAGGTAAAAACTTCGAATCCGGTTTTTATTCTGGATGAAATCGATAAAGTTTCCAAACATTTCCATGGCGACCCGGCTTCGGCATTGCTCGAAGTGCTCGATCCGGAACAAAATTCCGAATTTCACGACAATTATGTGGAGCAGGACTACGATCTCTCTAAAGTGATGTTTATTGCCACGGCAAATACGCTGAGTACTATTGCACCACCATTGCGCGACCGCCTCGAGTTGATTGAAGTGAGCGGCTACCTGGTAGAAGAAAAAATTGAAATAGCTAAACGGCACCTGATTCCCAAACAACTGGAAAATCACGGGTTGAAAAAAGGCGATGTGGTGTTTCCGAAAAAAGTGATTGAAAAAATTATTGACGGCTATACCCGCGAGTCAGGTGTTCGGGAACTCGACAAAAAAATCGCAAAAATTATTCGTCGCATCGCCAAAAAAATAGCATTCGAGGAACCCTACAATAAAAAATTAACGCCCGAAGATGTACGCGAATACCTTGGCGTTACCGAATATTCCAAAGAAAGATACCAGGGCAACGAATTTGCCGGGGTGGTTACCGGTTTGGCATGGACTGCCGTTGGTGGCGAAATTTTGTTCGTGGAAACCAGTCTGAGCAAAGGAAAAGGTGCTTTAACCCTCACCGGTAATTTAGGCGATGTGATGAAAGAATCGGCAATGCTGGCCCACGAATACCTGAAATCACATGCCGAACAACTTGAATTGAACCCCGAGGTTTTCTCCAACTGGAATGTGCATGTGCATGTTCCCGAAGGCGCAATACCTAAAGACGGGCCATCTGCCGGAGTGACCATGGTTACTTCGCTGGCATCGGCGTTTACCCAGCGCAAAGTGAAAAAGAACCTCGCCATGACCGGTGAAATTACCCTCCGGGGGAAAGTGCTTCCGGTTGGCGGTATTAAAGAAAAAATACTGGCAGCAAAACGCGCAGGTATTACAGAAATTATTCTTTCTGCCGAAAACAAAAAGAACCTGGAGGAAATTAAAGGTGAATACCTGAAAGGCCTTACTTTTCATTTTGTGAATACCATTATGGATGTGCTTGAAATTGCATTACTGAAAACAAAAGTGGATAAACCGGTGAAACTGGGTTGAAAACATTTGTTTAATTTTTGTCATTGAAAAAATTGAATACTCCGTAGATTTTTTAAATCAAACATTTTCCTGTATTTCTTGTTTATGCCATTGAATTTTAAATGCTTTAAAAATGAAAAGTATAACCCTGTTTATAGCAGGACTGATTATTGGCACCGGTGCGACTTTTTTGGTAATTAGCACCATTATTCCCCAAAAAATGTTTGTGGTAGGGGAGAGTAAATACAATTTTGAAGAAACGGTTGATGCTATTGTGGAATCGGCGGAAGCAAATGAATGGACGATTTCGCATATTTATGACCTTCAGGCATCGCTGAAGAAAAAAAATTTCGATGTGGATCCTGTTTACGTGTTTTCACTTTGCAAACCAACTTATGCCAATAATATTCTCAGCACCGATAATGATCGAATGGTTTCGGCAATGATGCCCTGCCGGGTGGCTGTTTATGAAAAAGGTGGAAAAACCTATATTTCCATGTTGAATGCCGAACTTTTTGCCCGCTTCCTCAGTAAAAATGCAAAACAGACCATTGTTGATACAAGCAAAGAAACACTTGAGGTATTAAAACCGGTAATTTTATCATTATGAGAAATATAGTTTTTATTCTGGGAGTATTTTTTTTGATTTCATGCGGGAGCCAAAAAAAACAAAATGAAGGAAATGATTCATCAACGCAGGCTGCATTAACCGAGGTAACTTTGAATGTGGGCGGTATGCATTGCGATATGTGCGTTGCTTCCATTGAAAAAGGAGTTGGAGCTCTCGATGGCGTTGGGTTTGTAAAAGCCGAATTGAACGATTCCACAGCTGTGGTTAAATTCAACGAAACCGAAACGAGCCTGGCCGAAATTACACAGGCTATCGAAAGACGCGGATATACAGTAAAGGAGTAGAAATTCACCTTAAATTCAGGTAATTCACCTTTGTTTTTCGTTAATTGGCGGATTGTGGCACTTTTTTTGTTTCTTTTTAAACCATTTTTACGGAGACAGAAAACAATTTGCCATGAATTACAAAGAAGAGGAAAATCAGAAAGTTGCAGCCGGTAAGGTTGCAATTTGGAATATACAGGTAGCGGTTTTTGAGCCGGCTGTATTTTTCAGCCGGTTGCTGCCGGCAGAATCAAAATACTGGAAGTTAAAGGTAGTGTTGAATTAAAAAAACTTCCGCCACCCGGCGGAAGTTTTTTATTGCTTACTGGTATTCATCCCAGCTTTTTATGCTGATGTCCTTCAAATCATATTTACATATTCCATAAATAAATGCGCTGGCCACCCGTGCATTGGTAATCAGCGGCACATTAAAATCGATGGCATTTCTTCGGATTTGATAACCGTTTTTCAATTCCCGTTTTGTGTAATTTTTGGGAATATTTACCAGTAAATCAATTTTTTTATCCCTGATGTACTCAATCGTATTCGGATGTCGATCTTCTTCGTCGGGCCAATGCAGCAAAGTGGTTTTTACCCCGTTGTCGCGGAAAAATTTATGGGTTCCTTCAGTTGCAAACAAGTTGTAACCTCTTGCCTCAAGCATTTGCGCACTTTTCAGCAACTCAATTTTTGAACGCGATGGTCCCGAGGAAATCAGCACATTTTTTATCGGGATTCTGTATCCCACAGAAAGCATTGCCTTCAGAATGGCTTCATAATAATTTTCACCAATGCAACCCACTTCGCCGGTCGAGGCCATGTCAACGCCAAGCACCGGGTCGGCATTCAGCAACCGGGCAAACGAAAACTGTGGCGCTTTTACACCTACATAATCAAGTTCAAACAGCGATTTGTCAGGTTTTTCAACCGGCACACCCAGCATCACTTTGGTGGCAATTTCGATGAGATTCAGTTTCATCACCTTCGAAACAAACGGGAAGCTTCGCGACGCACGTAAATTGCATTCAATCACTTTTATGTCGTTGTCTTTCGCCAAAAACTGCATGTTGAATGGTCCGGTAATTTCGAGGCCTTTGGCAATTTGCCGGGCAATCCGCTTAATTCTTCTAATGGTTTCCACATACAATTTTTGCGGCGGAAAAACAATGGTGGCATCACCCGAGTGTACGCCGGCAAACTCTACATGTTCCGAAATGGCATACGCAACAATTTCTCCATTACGGGCTACCGCATCGATTTCAATTTCTTTGGCTTCTTCAATAAATTCTGAAACCACCACAGGATGTTCTTTCGAAACGTTGGCCGCCATTTCCAGGAAATGCTCCAGTTGGTCGGCGTTGGAAACCACGTTCATAGCAGCACCGGAAAGCACATACGACGGGCGGATGAGAACCGGATAACCCACTTCGTCGATAAATTTGTAAATTTCTTCGAACGTTGAAAGGCGTGCCCAGCGCGGCTGATCAACTTTTAATTCATCGAGCAGGGATGAAAATTTTTCACGGTCTTCGGCATTGTCGATTTTAACCGGCGAAGTACCCAGCACCGGAACCTGCTGGCTGTACAATTTCATTGCCAGGTTGTTGGGAATCTGGCCACCCATCGAAATAATTACCCCGTGCGGGTTTTCCAAATCGATGATGTCCATCACCCGCTCAAAAGTCAGTTCATCGAAATAAAGCCGGTCGCAGGTATCGTAATCAGTGCTTACGGTTTCAGGATTGTAATTGATCATTACCGAGCGGTAGTTTTCTTTTTTTATGGCATTTATGGCGTTTACGCTACACCAGTCGAACTCTACCGAACTGCCAATCCGGTAGGCACCCGAACCTAATACAATCACCGATTTATCGTCGTTCAGGTATTCGATGTCATTTTCGCTGCCATTGTAAGTCAGATAAAGGTAATTGGTCATTGCCGGATATTCTCCCGCCAGCGTGTCAATCTGCTTTACTACCGGAGTTATGCCGTGTTTTTTTCTGAAATCCCTAACTTTCAGTAAATCTTCCTGAATGTTTTTATTCGCGCTGTTAAAAACCATCCGGGCAATCTGAAAATCTGAAAAACCAGCCTGTTTGGCCATTTTTAAAAGGTTTTGCGGAAGGTTTTCCAGGTTATTTACCTTTAGCAGTTCGCGTTTTATATTGATGATATTTTTCAATCGGAAAAGAAACCAGCGGTCGATTTTGGTTTTTTCATAAATATCGTCAACCGAATAGTTTTTGTTGAACGCCTCGGCTATGGCAAAAATACGGCGGTCGGTAGGATTGGTGAGTTCCGATTCAATTTCTTCGATGTTGATCTCTTCTTTGTTCCCCACAAAGCCGTGCATTCCCAGTCCAACCATTCGGATTCCTTTTTGAATGGCTTCCTCAAATGTGCGCCCGATGGCCATAATTTCACCTACACTTTTCATGGAGCTTCCGATGTTTTTGGAAACGCCGATGAATTTATTGAGGTCCCAGCGCGGAATTTTCACCACGCAATAATCCAGCGCCGGTTCAAATGCGGCTGTGGTTACTTTGGTTACCGAGTTTTTTAACTGGTGCAATCCGTAACCCAATCCCAGTTTGGCAGCCACAAACGCCAGCGGGTAACCGGTTGCTTTCGATGCCAGTGCAGAGGAGCGCGAAAGCCGGGCATTCACTTCAATTACGCGGTAATCTTCAGAATGCGGGTCGAGGGCAAACTGCACATTGCATTCGCCAATAACGCCTACGCGGCGAATGATTTTAATGGAAATTTCCCGCAGTTTGTGGTATTCTGAATTTGTTAAAGTTTGCGACGGTGCAACTACAATACTTTCACCCGTGTGAATTCCCAGTGGGTCGAAATTTTCCATATTACACACGGTAATGCAGTTGTCGAACCGGTCGCGAACTACTTCGTACTCCACTTCTTTCCAGCCTTTTATGGATTCTTCGACTAAAATCTGGGGTGAATAGGAAAATGCTTTGGAAGCCAGTTTTTCCAATTCATCATCATTCCCGCAAAAACCGCTGCCCAGTCCGCCCAATGTGTAGGCCGCACGGATGATGATCGGAAACCCCACTTTTTGCGCTGCTGCCCTGGCTTCCGCCATATTGGATGCCGCAATGCTCATCGGTGTTTTTACATTAATCTCACCCAGCATTTTCCGGAAAATATCGCGGTCTTCGGTGTCGATAATCGACTGAACCGGAGTTCCCACAACCTCTACGGTGTATTTATCGAGCACGCCGGATTCAAATAGTGCAACACCGCAGTTCAATGCGGTTTGTCCGCCAAAAGCCAGTAAAATCCCCTGCGGTTTTTCCTTTTTAATCACCTCTTCCACAAAAAATGGTGTAACCGGCAAAAAATAAATTTTATCGGCAATCTCTTCTGAAGTTTGAATGGTGGCAATATTTGGATTGATGAGGACTGTTTCTACTCCTTCTTCTTTCAGTGCCTTCAGCGCCTGCGAACCGGAATAGTCGAACTCTCCGGCCTCGCCGATTTTTAACGCTCCCGAACCGAGGATAATCGCTTTTTTTATTTTAGGATTTATCATGATAGATTGTGTTACTTGTTAACCGCCTGTTTGTAATTTTTAATACTTTGAATAAAATCATCGAACAGAAATTCCGTATCCGTTGGGCCGCTGGAGGCTTCGGGATGGAACTGTGTGGAGAAAAACGGTTTGGTTTTGTGCCGGATTCCTTCGTTGGTATTGTCGTTCACGTTGGTAAACAACGGCTCCCAGTCAGTTGGCAGCGTTTCGGCAGCTACAGCATAACCGTGGTTTTGCGAAGTAATGTAACACCGGTTTGTTCCCTCGAGCAAAACCGGCTGGTTGTGGCTGCGGTGACCGTATTTCAGTTTATAGGTATCGGCGCCGGCAGCGCGGGCAAGTAACTGGTTTCCCAAACAAATTCCCATCACCGGTTTTTCATCAGCCATAATTTTTCGAATGTTTTGAACAGTCTCGTTGCACATAGCCGGATCGCCGGGACCGTTGGAAATAAACACGCCGTCGAATTCTTCGCTGCTGAAATTGTAGTCCCAAGGCACACGTATTATGGTTGCACCTCTTTTCATCAGGCAGCGAATGATGTTGTTTTTTACGCCGCAGTCTATCAGGACAACACGGTGTCCGCCATTCCCGTAAACTTCACGTTGGGTGCAACTAACGCGTGCCACCAGGTTTTCCATATTCGGGTCGGAAAAATCGATAAGCTCGTCGTCAAATTCAATTTTACCCAACATCGAACCTTTTTCACGTAAAATTTTCGTTAAGGCGCGCGTATCCACATCAAAAATTCCCGGCACTTCGTATTCCTTCAGCCAGTCGGATAGACTTTTTTCGGCGTTCCAGTGGCTGAACTCGAACGAGTAATCCGCAATAATCAATCCGCTGATATGCAGTTTGTGTGATTCAAAAAATTTGTGAATTCCTTCTTCGGTTTCTCCATAAGGAACACCGTAGTTGCCAATCATTGGATAAGTGGAAACCAGAATTTGCCCGGTGTACGACGGGTCTGTAAGGCTTTCGGGATAGCCCGTCATGGCGGTATAAAAAACTACTTCGCCGGCAACCGGTTTTTCACTTCCAAACGATTTTCCAACGAAAACAGTTCCGTCTTCGAGGGTGAGTTTTGCTTGCTTTACTTGTAACATGTTCAATTATCTGTTAAAAAAAATGCGCCTGCCCCGCAATT
>CAZXHP010000098.1:0-13677 GCA_964639655.1 uncultured Mariniphaga sp. | reverse complement strand
ACTTCGGCATTGGCGGGTATAGCGGTTTGGTTGTTTTTTACGGTGTTTTACCCGCTGATTGTAAACATTGTAACCAAAGTACTGGCCCCTTCTCAATATGCACCAGTACGGACCCAATATCTGTTCGAAAAATTCAAATTCGCTATTATGCAGGTAATGCCGAATGAGTTATTCAGCCAGGCAACTTCTACCTTGCTTATGCCGTCGGTTCGAAACCTTGGGCCGCTCACCATGGAACAGGTGCAGGGAGCCATTCCCGGGCCGCTCCCGCCCGGACAAAGTCTGCTGCTGGTCTGGCCGCAGCTAACCGGGCTAATTGCGCTAACCATTCTGTGTTTTATTTTAACCTACATCACTTTTATGCGCAGGGAAATTCGCTCGCGATAAGACTGAATGTATAATTTTTTAACAGAAAAGGATTCAAAATCAAATCGAAAAGAAGCGGGGATTGTTTTGTGTCAAAGCAACTTAAACAATCCCCGTTGTATATTTTAAAACTAAATATTAGCCTGTTTTATTTGTGCACATGCACATCCATTTGCGGAAATGGAATGTTAAGTCCTTCTTTGTCGAATGACTTATACACTTTTTCGTGCATATCGAAGTAAATTCCCCAATAGTTGGACGATTCTGCCCAGGCGCGAACTACCAGATCCACAGAGCTGTCGCCCAGTTCTTTTACTGCAATAAAAGGGGCCGGCTCCTGTAAAATGCGCTCGTCTTCGTCAATCAGTTTTTTCAGCACCTGTTTGGCTTTATCCACATCGTCGCCATAACCAATACCAAAAACAAAGTCAACGCGGCGGCGGGGTTCGGTGCTGTAGTTAATCATTGAGCCGGTTGAAAGCCCACCGTTTGGAATAATGATGGTTTTGTTGTCGGGTGTTTTCAGGATGGTATTAAAAATCTGGATTTCGTTAACCGAGCCTGCATGACCTTGTGCTTCAATGTAATCGCCAACCTTAAACGGTTTAAAAAGCAAAATGATTACACCGCCTGCAAAATTCTGTAGTGTTCCCGAAAGCGCCATACCCACAGCCAGACCGGCAGCACCCAAAATGGCAATAAACGAAGTCATTTGTACTCCAATCATTCCGATAACACTAATCAACAGGAGAATTTTTAAAAGGATACCTATTATGCTGTTCAGAAATCCACGGAGGGAGGGTTCCATTTCTCTTTTTTCAAAATTTTTTCTTACGCTCCGCTGAATAATTCCGATAATCCACCAGCCTATTATCAGCGTTATAATTGCACCAATCAGGCGGGGACCAAATGTTATTACAACATCGTTAAGCTTTTCCCATAAAGTATTTACTGATTCCATTTTATTAAAATTTATTGTTAATTTTTTTAAAGGTACATTAAATGGCCGAACAAAAAAAGAGAGCAAACAGATTTGCCCTCTTCTCATTTAACAGTTAATAATCACCCAAAAAAACTAAGCCGTATGTTTCAGAAATTTTACGGTATCATTTACACTTCCCAAATTCAGCAACTCGTCGTCGCCAACAGAAATGTTGAAGATACCTTCCAGGTAAAAAGTAAAAATTTTCCAGTCCACCGAATCAAAATTCAAATCATTACTGAACGATGCTTCGGGCTGAATAGCATTCTTTTGTACCCCCGTTTTTCGTAATACACGGTAAAGGTTTCTTCTTATTTTCTTTTCTTCCATAATTTTTAACTTCAATTATTACCCTTACTGCAATCGTTAAAAAACCGAACAAACGAATTTTCGGGTCAAATATATGAAGATTCTTTGAAAACTTTGTCCCTGTTAACACATATTAACGCTAACCTTAAACTTAAAGCAATCATTTTCAGAATAATAACCAATATTAACGGTTGATTAAGCGATGTAATCAGACTTTAAAAAGCTGTAAACTTCCAAATCGAAATACCTGCCATGATGAAATTCGCCCTGCCGTTCTGTTCCCTCAAACTGAAATCCCAAACGTTTGGGAATTGCCGTACTTTTTTCATTTCCACAGGCAACCTTAATTTGAACGCGGTTCATCCCCAACTTTTCGAAAGCTACTTTTATCAATTTTTGTACACAGGTGGTGATAATTCCTTTTCCCTGCATCTGTGGTACCAGCCAGTACCCCAATTCCGTTTTCCGGTTTATCCAGTCCGTATCTTTAAAACCTATAAGCCCCGCAAATTGCAGATTATACCAAATGGCAAAAACTTCATCCTTTTTTTTGCCTCGTTGCGTTGCAATACTCCTTATAAATTCCTCAGTATGTTTAACATGCTGTGTTTCCTCAATAAACGGCAACCATTTTTTAAGAAATTCGCGGTTTTGATCGATGGCCTCAAATATCACTTCTGACATATTGAGCTGAATTGCCTCAAGCCTCAGCTTTGAATTTATTTGAATGTGTTCCATCTTCGCATAATTTTGCACTATTTGAGCTTTAATAACAGAATTGATTACAAAGAGAGCAAAGTTTTTTTCAACTTGTTATATTTACGCAAATTTTTAACAGCAGTTAAAACAAAAGGAAAATTTATGAAAACCCGGGGCTTAGCTGTATTCAGCTTTTTAATTTTAATCGCATTTTCATGCGGAAATACTAAACCGCAAAACGATGAAGCTCAAATTCTGATTAAAACGGAATTTGGCACTATAAAAATCAAACTCTACGATAAAACATCGGAGCACAAAAAGAATTTCGAAAAGCTTGTAAACGACGGGTTTTATGACGCATTGCTTTTCCACAGGGTGATTCAAAACTTTATGATCCAGGGAGGCGATCCCGAATCAAAAAATGCTGAGCCCGGAAAAATGTTAGGCGGAGGTTCTCTTGACTACACCCTGCCGGCAGAAATTCTACCCGAATATTACCACAAACGCGGAGCTGTTGCTGCTGCACGACGGGGCGGGCCATCCAATCCTGAAAAACGGTCGAGTGCTTCGCAATTCTATATTGTGCAGGGAAAAACTTTCTCTGAAGGTGCGCTCGACACGCTCGAAATGACAAAAAACCAGCAACTCATCAACGAAATGATGCGCGAACAATTAACAACGGTTCAGGCAGAAATAGAACAATTCAGGGCGAATAACGACAGAGAAGGCTTCAACCAAAAAGTTGCGGAAATAAGGATGCAGGTTGACAGTCTGATTGAAGCACAAGGACTTGGATTCAAATTCACTGAAGAACAACGGAAAATTTATACAACCGATGGCGGTTATCCGTCGCTTGACGGCGACTACACGGTTTTTGGCGAAGTGGTGGAGGGTATGGATGTTGTTGACAAAATTGCCGCGCTTAAAACCGATGAAAAAGACCGCCCTCTGCAAAACGTAAAAATGGAAATTGAACGGATAAAAAATTAAAATGATTCGAACTGGATTACTCGTAATCACGCTCTTTACTTTGTTTTGGAATTCCACAGCCCAGTCGAAAAAAGTACGCATTTCGACCAATTTGGGTGATATGGCTTTTACGCTTTACGACGACACACCCAAACACCGCAATGCTTTTTTGCAACTGGCACGGGAAGGTTATTACAACGAAACACTGTTTTACCGGGTTATTCAGGATTTCCTAATCCAGGGTGGTTCAAAAAGTTCAAAAAATGCACCTCCCGGAAAACGAATCGGGTACGGCGATCCTGATCACACGGTGGACGATGAAATTTTGCCCCGCTATTTTCATAAAAAAGGAGCACTTTGTGCGCCACGCCAGCCCGATGAAGTGAACCCCTGGCAACAATCAGATATTTCGCAGTTTTTTATTGTAAAAGGCAGTGTTTATACATCAGGTCAGTTGGACACCATAGAACTTGCCGTGAACCGTCCCATTCGCAATGAAATTGTAAATAAATACCTGAATGACGAAGTGAGAGCACAGCTCCGTCAACTCAAAGCGGAAAAAAAAGTGGATGAATTCCGAGAAATTGCCGATCGGGTACGTAATCAGATTGAAACCGAATACAACCTGCAAACCGGTGTGCTGGAATTTTCGGCAGCACAGCGTAAAGCCTACACCACCGTTGGCGGATACCCCGATTTAGATGGAAAATACACCATTTTTGGTGAATGTATTTCAGGAATGGAAGTCATCGACAAAATTGCCGCGCTTAAAACCGATGAAAACGATCGACCTTTTACCGACGTAAAAATTACTGTAACCGTTTTGAAGGACTAAACTGAAACGATTTGTCTTACTCCCTTTGCTGGCAACTGTGATTGTTTCCTGCAGGAATAATAAAAAAGTGCACCTAAATATGAAAACGAACCTGTAAAAAAGGAAGCCGCCACAACGTCGGAGGAAACAGGCTGGGAAAAAATCAGTTCGCCGGTAGTCTTTTTTGATTCTTTTAACGGAAACCGAATTCTGGAATCGGGACAAGACTTTTTCGCTACCAAAAACCTGATTGCCACCCGATATTCACTGGTAAACCAAACCGACAACATTGTATTTTCACTTTTTAACACCGAAAAAAATACAACTGCAACAAATACGTTGCAGTTGACCGGATTAACGATATTATTTTATTCAGGTTGACCGTGCAGCACGTAAGCCCGCGTATTGAGATTTAGAATCTGTCCGCTACTTCCATCCCGTCTTTCAACCAAAAAGTTTTCAACCTTGCTTTTTTGGCACCTGAAATATTTTTTTCCAAATCATCTACAAACAGGGTTTCAGCGGGCGTGATTCCGGAAAGTTCTATCACTTTTTGGTACGAAGCCAAGTCGGGTTTGCGCTCATGAATTTCGTGCGAATAAAAATCTTTTACAAACAGGGAAGGGAATTCTATCCCGTGCATTTCGCTGAATTTTTTGTGAAGGCGACTGATGTGGATGGCATTCGTATTACTGAACAAATAAACACTGTAATTTTTAGCAAGCGTTTTCAGCATTTTTACCCGTCTGGCTGGAATATCGCGTATCATCGCACACCAGGCATCGTCGATTTGCCGGTCGGTGGCATCCGGATTTTTTAAAATCTGACGAACACGCGATCTGAATTTTTCAGGGGTTGTTTCCCCCACTTCCAGTTCATAAAAAACCGGATCGGCATAAGCCTGTTGCCGGTTCACCACTTCCGAGTTCAACCCGAGCTTCTGAAACGCCTGAATCGATGCATCAAAATCGAGGTTCAACAAAACATTTCCCAAATCGAAAACAATGTTTTTGATATTTGTGAGATTTGGCCCCATCTTTTTACTTTAAGCCAACGAATATAAATATTATTTTTGCTTTTATTTCTATGCGAATCAACGGTAAACCATATCATACCATCTGGCTGAGCGATGAAACCCCGTCGTCTGTGCAGATTATTGACCAGCGAAAACTGCCTTTTGTGTTCGAAATTCTGAATTTAAAAACACCCGAAGATTGTTTTCATGCCATTCGCGATATGGCCGTGCGCGGAGCGCCGCTAATCGGAATTACAGCCGCTTACGGAATGTATCTCGCCCTGTTTTGTTATAATGGCAAAAACATTGAAAATCAATTGTATGAAATTGCAAGTCATTTAAAATCATCACGTCCAACAGCCGTAAATCTAGCTTATGCTGTGGATGTGATGCTGGAATTTCTATTAAAAAACCGCCAGGCTTCCAATCTGAAAAAGCTTACGCTGAAAAAAGTGGAAGAGTTGAAATTCCGTGAAATCGAATTCAGCGAAAAAATCGGGGAATTTGGATTGGAAATCATCGAAAAAATTTATCAGAAAAAACAACAGCCTGTAAATATATTAACGCATTGTAATGCCGGCTGGCTGGCCTGTATCGACTGGGGGACAGCAACGGCGCCCATTTACAAAGCGCACCGCAAGGGCATTCCGGTGCATGTGTGGGTGGACGAAACACGCCCGCGAAACCAGGGCGCCCGTTTAACTGCCTTCGAACTGGGACAGGAAGCTGTTCCGCACACCGTGATTGCCGACAATACCGGCGGCCACCTGATGCAGCACAAAATGGTGGATTTGGTAATTGTGGGCAGCGACCGCACGACAGTTACCGGCGATGTGGCCAATAAAATCGGAACCTACCTGAAAGCGCTGGCTGCAAAAGACAACGGCATTCCGTTTTATGTGGCGCTGCCTTCATCCACATTCGACTGGCAAATGGAGGATGGCATTGCAGAAATTCCAATTGAAGAACGCAATGCAGACGAAGTCGCAAAAATAGAAGGCTGGGGAAACAACTCTATTCAGCAGGTGCAGTTAATTCCTGAAAACAGTCGGGCGGTAAACTACAGTTTCGATGTGACACCGGCCCGCCTGGTAACCGGATTGATTACCGAACGCGGAATTAGCAAAGCCAACAGGGAGAGCATTACAGCGCTCTTTCCTGAACGCGGAAATAACATAGCTCAAAGAGCAAACAACAAATAAACAAAAGTCAATCATCTAAAACATTGTACATGAAGATAGCAATCATCGGCGGCTCCGGCCTCGAAAACCCGGATATTTTAAAAAATCCTGAAGAAACACCAATCAAAACTCCCTACGGAAATCCTTCTTCTTCGTTTAAAACAGGAAAGATTGAAGGTATCGATGTAGCAATTCTTTCGCGCCATGGCCGGAAACATGAAATTCCACCGTCGCAGGTCAACAACCGGGCCAACATTTGGGCCATTAGCGAGCTGAAATGCACGCACATTCTGGCAACAACCGCCTGTGGAAGTCTTCGCGAAGAAATCAGACGAGGCGATTTGGTTATCCCCGACCAGTTTATCGATTTTACCCGTCATCGGGAAGTTACCTTCCACGAGAAATTCGAAGATGGCAACCTGCAGCACGTTCCCATGGCCGAACCTTTCGATGCAGGTTTGCGCCAAAAACTTATCGATACTGCCGGCAAACTAACGCTGCCTTTCCACCACAAGGGAACAGTAATAACCATTGAAGGTCCCCGTTTTTCCACCCGTGCCGAATCGAACATGTTCCGGATTTGGGGCGCCGATGTGATTAATATGTCGGTTGCACCGGAGTGTATTCTGGCCAATGAAGCCGGTATTCCATACGCTGCAATAGCGCTCAGTACCGACTACGACTGCTGGAAAACCGATGAAGAACCGGTAACCTGGGAAGAGGTTTTGAAAGTGTTCAATCGGAATGTAAAAAATGTAATCCGGTTGTTGCAACAAACCATTGCCCGGTTTCAACCAATTAATTTTAGCGGCTCATATCCTTAATTCTGATGTTTCGAAACTTCAGTTCTGAACCATGCCCGAGGAAACCAATGTATCCTTTTTCGCGTTTCAAACCGGGGTGGTCTCTGCCGTCGAGTGTACCGTTTCTGCTGGCTTCGGCAATATCTCCGTCCAGAATCACTGTGCCGTTCAGCGTGATTTTAATTTTCGAACCCTGAACGACCACTTCCTGTTGATTCCATTCTCCAACCGGTTTAAGATATCCGCGTTTTGCAGGGATCACGCCATAAACCGAGCCGTGGTACTGGTATTCGTGCAGGTTGGCATAAATGGGAGCGGTATTGTCGAGAATTTGCAACTCCATCCCCTGGTAGGCAGCATCTCCTGTTAGCGGAGCCCTGATTCCAAGACCGTTATTGGCACCGGGTGTAAGCTGAAATTCAAACCTGAAAATAAAGTCGCTGTACTCTTTTTCGGTGAACAGATTTCCGTGTCCGCCGCGGGAAGGTTGGACCACCATCTCGCCGTTTTGGGCAAAATAGTCGGTGGTATTACCCTGCCAGCCATCCAGGTTCATCCCGTTGAACAACGATACAAACCCTTCGGTTTTTTCCGCTTCAGTCAGACCGATTTCATCGGTTTTGATTTCTTTTACATAAATATCGCGGAAAGCCAGTTCGTTACCATGTGCCTGTAATTCAATGGTTCCCTCTTCGAAAATCGGTATGCTGCGGTTCCAGTAGTTATCCATGCGTACATTGTCCACCACCAGTTCGCCATTGAGGTAAACCGTAACATTTTCTCCAATCATTTTAATGCGGAAAGTGTTCCATTCGCCAACCGGATTATCGGCTACTTTCAGCGGATCGCGTACGTTGTCGCGATTGTTGTTGTACAATCCGCCCGACCCTACCTGGGCTCCAACTTCCACGCGCGAAGTATCCCAAATCTGCACCTGCGGTGTTCCCCTCAGATAAATCCCGCTGTCGCCTTCTTTGGTAATTTTCCAGTCCGTAATCAGCTCAAAATCCCTGTATTTTTGTACCGAAACCAGGTTTGCACCTTTCCCGTTAAAAATAATCTGCCCTTCTTTTACACTCCAGTTTTCGAACATTTTTTTATTGGCTTCTTCCTGCGCTCTTGCACGTTCTGCTTCACTCAACCGGGCTATTTTTATGGGATTTCCATCGAGCAGCATACCCTGCCATCCTTCGAGATTTTTACCGTTGAACATGGAAACAAAACCTTCCTCATCGGGCATCTGTGCCAGGTAATTATTAATGTTGATGATGTCGTAATCGCTTTCTTCGCCGCTTAAAACGGATGCAACGCGCTCCAGCAAATCCCTGACAATTTTTCCTGAGAAACTGTTTTTCCCGTCGGAATCGGGCAATGCAACGCGCATAATCGCACGTGCCGCCGATTGCTGCAGCTCGCGTTCATCCAGAAATTGTTCCAGATAAACCAGCGATAGGAATGTTTTCAGATTGCCAATGCCGTTAATCACTTGTTTTTGTTCATTTGCTCCGGAAGCAAAAGGCATAATTTTCCGGTACTGCAGCAGTTTCTGGTCGTCGGGCAGATTGGCTGAACGCACCTGGCGTACAAAACTGGAAAAAGCTTTGGAGCGGTATTCGCCTGATGAATTTTCAGCCACTTCGTAAAGCGAGGCTGCTGCTGAGTAATCTTTCCAACTGGTGAGGGCTTCAAATGCAGTTTCTTTGAGGCCTCCGGTTGAGTTATTGAAATATTCGGTAACGGTCTGTAATGCCACATCGCCGCCAATTTCAGGAAGAATAGCCAGAATCCGTTCTTTTTTATTCGCGGTTTTTAAGGTTTGCAGCAGTTTGCCGTTTTCGGTTTTTTCAACCTCTACTCCTTTGGCAGCTGCCACAACGGCCTGTTGTACCTGCTGAACTTCATTTTCCCCGTCAACGTATAACAAAAGTTCTATGAGCGCATCCAGGTTTTTTTCGGTGGAAATGTTTTTCAGAGCTTCAAAAGCGGCATTCCTTTCTTCCCGGTTTTGCGATTTGGTTGCCGCAAGCACCTCATTAAACCATGCGTTGCCCGATTTTGCCGCAATCAAATCGATAAATGCAGCTTTCGTGGCACCCGACGCATTCTTCATACGCGCTGCAACTGGTTCCAGGTGTTTTTGGTCGGTTAACTGAATCAAAGCAGTTTTTACAGCCTCGATATCACTACCTTTTTCCAGGTGGTTTAACAACACAGGAACAGCTTCTTTTCCCTGCAAACGGGTAAGTGCCGCAATAGCAGCTTCGCGCACATTTGGTGAAGCATCGTTCAGGTTGCCGGTGATGAATCCAATGGCAAGTTTATCGCCCCTTCGACCCAACATATCGATAATTTCGGCCCTTTTTTCGGAGGAAACACTTCCCGCTTTATTCGTCCATTGTCGTGTTGCAGCTACTCCGCCCACATTTTCAGCAATGTTCAACACGGCATACCGAAACTCCTTGTTGTTGTTATCAACTACTTTCAGCAATAGCGGCATTGCTTCGTAACCAAAACGCCTGGCATAAACCGAAAGGGCGGCAGCATTGTTGTGTAATCTGTCATCCGACTGATTTGCTTTCATAATCGCCTTCAGTGCTTTCCGGCTAAGTTTGGTTTCGCCGTTTTCAGCCAGGCGGTCGGCATAAACCAAAAAAGCTTCCGCTGCATGTGTGGGTTCGTATTTAAAATCCACGTCACCGGCTGCTTTTTGCAGCAATTTATACGATTCGGTGTTACCGATATTGGCCAGAGCAGCCAGCGCCACTTTCCGCAGGTTTTGGTTTTCTGATTCCGCGGCTAAAGTAAGTGGACGCAAAGCCTTTTCACACCGGAGTTCGCCCAGCGCTTTTGTAAGCGTTACTTTTCCCTTATCGCTAACCTTTGGAAAATTTTCGAACAAAGCCATAGCTGCTGTTTCAGAACCAATGGCCACAAGCGTTTGAGTTACCGGTTCGGTCAGTTTTTCATTTTCGAGGTATTTTTTAATGGCGTTAACGGCTTTGTCGCTGCCCACCAGGTTCAACTGGTTGAGCAAAAAAGTACTCACCTCCGCGTCGGTTTGTACTCCCAAGGCAGCAAGCAAACCATTTTCCACCAGCTGGCGGGCATCTTCTTTGCCAAAGTCACTGGTGTAGCGGGCCAGGCTGTTCAGGGCAAAGCGCACTGCCGTATCGTCGCCCTGCCCTGCGGGGGTGAGCAGTTGTGTCATTTTTTCAAATCCCTGCGGACCCAGCGCAATCAGTTCATTTAAAACACGGTCTCGATGAACCAAATCGTTGGCGGGCATTTGTGCAAGAGCATCGGCCACTTTGGTGTCGAGCGTTCTTCTGTCCTGGGCAAAAGTTAGTGTGGCAAACAAAACCAGGATCAGGATGGATGTATATTGAAATTTTTTTTTCATCATTTTTCTTCTTTCTAAATTAAATCATGCATTCCAAAATCAGACTGTCCATGGAGCACGCATAGGCTGGTTAATCATCCGGTTGGCCCCTCCGTCGTCGATAAACTGAAGTTTTTCGGGGTCGAAATTCAGTGTGCGCCCCAGTCTGACGGCGATTATTCCCAGATTTACCAGGGTCGATGACCAGAACCCGTTGGTTTCATTCAATGCGAATTTTTTTCTTGTTTTTACCGATTCGGAGAATACAGAAATCTGTGGCTCCGGGTCGGGCAATGTTTTCAGAAACGACTGCAGGTTGGGAATATCGGACCGGAACCCGCGGTAGATTTTTCCGTGCGGCCCTTCGATGTAAGCTGCGCCTTTATCTTTGTTTTCGCCGTCGAGAATGATTTGACAACCATCGGCGTAAGTATAAGTTATCTTTCTCCATGAGCCTACTGCATCGTAATGCTGCTGCGGTGCATCCACTTCAATTTTCACCGGTGCGGTGTCGTCTTTTCCAAGCATGTACTGCACAGGGTCGAGGTAGTGCTGTCCCATATCGCCCAGGCCGCCGCCGTCGTAATCCCAGTATCCGCGAAATTTGGAATGCACCCTTTCAGGGTTGTATGGTTTGTAGGGCGCGGGCCCGAGCCACATGTCGTAGTCGAGGTTTTCAGGCACCGGCATGGGTTTCAGGTTGTGTTCGCCGCTCCAGTAAAATTTCCAGTCGTAGCCGGTAACACCGCTCACTGTAAATTTCAGCGGCCAGCCCAGAATTCCGCTGTCAATCACTTTTTTCAGCGGCTTCACATCAGTACCCAGTCCGTAAAAATTGTCTTTAAACCGAAACCAGGTGTTCAACCGGAACATTCGTCCGTGGGCATTCACGGCTTCCATCACTTTTCTTCCTTCGCCGATGGTGCGGGTCATCGGTTTTTCGCACCAGATGTCTTTTCCGGCTTTGGCGGCTTCAACTGCCATAATGCCGTGCCAGTGTGGTGGTGTGGCAATGTGCACAATATCCACTTCCGGTAGCTGAATCAGCTCTCTGAAATCATGGAAGGTTTTTACTTCGTAATCGATCATACCTTTCGCGCGATCAAGGTGAAGCCGGTCCACATCGCAAATGGCAACCACGCGTGTACCTTCGTAGGGAATATGGCCACGGCCCATGCCGCCTACGCCAATAATACCTTTGGTCAACTGGTCGGACGGCGCAACAAAACCGTTACCCCCAAAAACGTGGCGTGGCACAATGGTGAAACCTGCTCCGGCTACCAATGCGCTCTTTAAAAATCTTCTTCTTGAAGTCGGATTTTTACTATTCATTGTTATTCTGTTTAATTTTTCGGAAAAACGAAATTTATCTCAATACTTTGAAAATACCTATTCCAAAAGGTTTCTATAATAAATTCCAAAGATAAAATTTACTTTTTAAAAAAATAAAAAACTGCTGCTGCATCCGAACAAAACAGGTTAAAAATCTTAACTAACGGGGAAATCGCTGCAAAAACAATTGCATTATCAAAAAAAACAAATAAGACATAAAACGGTTATTTTGCAAAGGAATTTTTATTTTTACCCCCTCATTTTTAGGGAACATTGAGATTTTACTGCAAATGGAACAGGCTCAAATAGATCGGATGCTGGAAAAAAAAGGATTTATTGACGAACCGGTAAGTCCGAATGTTAAACTGGTTGAAGAAATTAACCGGCTCAGAAAGGAGAAGAATGCTGTCATCCTTAGCCACTTTTACGTGGAAGGTGATTTACAGGATATTGCAGATTATGTGGGCGACAGCCTCGGACTGGCGCAGGAAGCAGCCAAAACCGATGCCGACATGATTGTTTTTGTGGGCGTTCATTTTATGGCCGAAACCGCAAAAATTCTCAATCCGAACAAAAAGGTCATTCTCCCCGATCTGAAAGCAGGCTGTTCGCTGGCTGAATCGGCGCCCGCCGAAGCTTTTGCCGAATTTAAAGCGCGATACCCCGACCACAAAGTGATTACCTATGTGAATGCCACGGCCGCACTGAAAACCATGTCGGACATTGTATGCACCTCAGCGAACGCAAAAAAAATAATCGACAGTTTTCCTGAAGATGAAAAACTGATTTTCGGGCCCGACAAAAACCTGGGAAATTACCTGAACAGCGTTACCGGAAGAAATATGGTTTTGTGGGATGGCGCCTGTATGGTGCACGAACAGTATTCTGTGGATAAAATTATCGACCTGATGGACCAATATCCGGATGCCGAATTTATTGCCCACCCGGAATGTGAAAAACCTGTTTTGCTGCTGGCCAAACACATCGGCTCCACCACGTCGTTGCTGAATTACACCAAAAGTAGTCCGGCCAAAAAATTTATCGTGGCCACCGAAAGCGGTATTCTGCACCAGATGAAAAAGGCCAGTCCCGACAAACTGTTTATTCCGGCGCCTTCGGTCGATTCCACCTGCGGTTGCAACGACTGCACCTACATGAAGCTGAACAGCCTGCAAAAATTGTATGTGTGCATGAAATACGAACATCCGGAAGTGACTTTACCTGCCGATGTAATTGAGAAAGCCCGCATCCCCATCGAACGGATGATGGAAATATCAAAGTGAAAGTTATTGCTTCACAGTCTTCATTTGTTTTTTTTACCGGTAAGCAGCCCTTTCCCGCACATCCCCCTCCACCTCCGCGGTTTACTCCCTGTTGTACTTCAATGCCAAACAGTCCGAAAACCGTATTGCGGTAACCTTCGAAAGACCACATCAATCCTGTTAAAGCACATATCTGCAACAGCAAAAAAGCGTACATTCCCAAAGTGGTGTGAATATCGCCATAAACTTTTTATATTTTAAAACAGTCTCTTACTGTTGCTGATAAAAATTTTTTATATTTGCCCCGCTTTTGGGGCATTAGCTTCCCGGATAATCGGGACGGGCAACTTCGCTAATGCTATTAAAAACAACAAATAATTAAATGTCATTTTGGGGCATTAGCTCAGTTGGCTAGAGTGCTTGACTGGCAGTCAAGAGGTCGGGGGTTCGACTCCCCCATGCTCCACTGAAAAGGTCGGTATTTGAATACCGGCCTTTTTCTTTAAAAATTTGTTTCAAAAGAAAAACCTGCCCACTTCTTCTTCCAGCATCGGATTTCCATAGGT
>CAZXHP010000097.1:0-13755 GCA_964639655.1 uncultured Mariniphaga sp. | reverse complement strand
TGGCAGATTTTTTTATGAACTGTTGGCTGCTCAGCCAATGGTTGGAAGGTTGAACCATCCCGAAATTCCGGGATAGTTGGCCGCTGAACTATATGCTATTCAGCAAACAGTTGGATGAGAAACCGGCCGGTTCGACTGTGGTGTTCATCACCATAGTTGGCAGTTAATTGAATTGTCTTTTTAACTGTTGTGTATTACACAATGGTTGGCAGTGGTACCAGCTGGGGAACTATGGTACTCAGGGACCATGGTTGAGGGCGCAAAATTGTATTATGCAGTCAAAACAGGTGTTTTAATTTTTGTACCTTTGGCTTGTTAATAATAACAATGAATGAAGTGCAGAAAAATACATTTTAGTGGTCATGCCACCATTCAAATGTTTAAACGAACTATTGATGTTGACCAGGTGGAACATGTTTTAAAAACCGGGAAAATCATAAGGGAATATCCGGAGGATAAACCTTACCCCAGTTTTTTAATCCTGGGATATGTTGGAAAAAGACCTTTACATGTTGTTGTATCAACCGATAAACAAGGGAATTGTTATATTATTACGGCCTATGAACCGGACCGTAAATTATGGGGAAGTGATTTTGAAACAAAAAAATAAACACAATGGACTGTGTAATTTGTAAAAATGGAAAAACCCGGCGCGGTAAAGCTACCGTAACACTGGAACGCGGTGGTTCCATCATTGTTATTAAAGATGTTCCTGCAGATATTTGTCAGAATTGCGGTGAATATTATCTTGATGCTGAAATGACCAAAGAAGTTTTAAAAAGGGCTGAACAATCGGTTAAAAAAGGATCGGAATTAGAGGTTATAAAAATGAAGAAAGTAGCCTGATTTGGCCTGTTTTTAAATTGAATCAAACAGTTCATCGATGCTGTTTGCTTTTATCCCTTTTTTTGCCCTGGCTTCGTTAATTGCTTCAATGGTTTCATTATTCGGAACGTAGTTCACCATTTGTATTCTTGAGTTGATGTTTTCAACGGCTTTATCCAGGCGTTCGCGGTTTGCTTTGCTTTTGGTCAGGTGTAAGGTTTCCTGTAGGGAGTTGTAATCATTACAATACTCCGGTTCTTTGGCCGGTGTACCAAAAGTAATTCCTGGCTATCGGTTACAGCGTCGAGGTTGGTTTTCAAATTGGCCCGTAATTCCGAATAATTAACTTCTTTCATGGTAATTATTTATTTTTCGTACAAAATTACGTACTTTTTTATTGTTTTCTATTGTACCAGGTAATTTTTATACGATTGAACCATTTGCTATTCAGCATATAGTTGGCCGGCTTCGTTTGGTGATTTGAGAGGGCTATGCAAGATGTGTTTTTGTGGTACAAAAACTCCTGCAGGCGGTTGATTGAATTTTCATTCAAGTGTTGTGTATTCACACAATGGTTGGCAGTGGTACCAGGTGGGGAACTATCGCCTGAGCAGACGACGGTTGAGGGTGTAAAATTTTGGTACATGAAAGCTTTAAATTGTGGTTCTGGCCGGGAACTGGATAAATAAAACCTGCCGGAATGAGAAGATTTAAGGAAAGTGGTAGATTTTTTAAAAAATATGATTTCAATTATTTACCTGAATAAATTCAAGTATTCTTCAAAAGCATAGAGCCTCCCTCTTTGCCCTCCGGTTAGTTCGTGCAGAATGCCAATTTTTTCCATACCTGAAATGAGTTTGTAAGCTGAAGGCATGGAAATACCTGATATTTTACACACTGTATCAGCATTAACAAGCGGTTTTTGATAAAGATAATTTATGACTGCTTTCGCGGGAGCTATCCTTGTTCCCAAGTGCTGTAATTTAACATCCACCTCTTTTTGTAGCTGCATTATTCCGTCGAAAGTTGAAATTCCATGCCGGCATGTTTCAATAATTCCAACCAGAAAAAACTTAAACCATTGTTCTATATTATTATCTTCTCTTACCAGTGTCAGGTTTTCATAGTATAGTTTTCGGTTTCTTTCAAAAAAATCAGATAAATACAGAATCGGTTTTTTTAAAATGTTTTTGCTGACGAGGTATAAAGGTATCATTAGTCTTCCAACCCTCCCGTTTCCATCTAAAAAGGGGTGAATCGTTTCAAACTGGTAATGAACCAACCCAATTTTAAGTAGTTCGGGCAGTAAAATTGATTCATTATGTATAAATTTTTCAATATCGCTCATTAAATCTATAACAGATGTATGAACAGGAGGTACAAAGACAGCATCATTTATTGAAGCACCTCCAATCCAGTTCTGGCTTTTTCTGAATTCCCCCGGTTGTTTTTTATCTCCGCGAACACCTTGTATTAGTATTTTATGGGTTTGTCTGATTAGTCGATTTGAAAAAGGTAATTTTTCTAATCCTTTAACAGCCCAATCCATAGCTTTTGAATAGTTTTGTACTTCCTCCCAATCATCCCGTTTATCAAGAGGTATGTCTTCCCGATCAAGAAGTGCCTCTTCCATTTTAGTTTGAGTTCCTTCAATTTTATTGCTTTGAGTTGCTTCTTTAAGAACATGCATACTAATGAATAAATCAATATTCGGGATATAATTTGAATACATATCAAGCCTGCCAAGTTCCCTGTCTGCCTGGCTTAACAGCTTCCACACTTCCATGTTGTCAATTGTCCATTCCCGGTTAAGGGATGAAGGCTGAAAGCTTTTGTAGCTCCCCTGGCTGATATAAGTACCTGCTTTAAAATTTTTCATATCAGTGAAATTTTAAATAAAAGTACTCCTTATTTAAATAAACCCCAAAAACTTTAAATAAAAAAATTCCTAATTAAAAATATGGCTTAAAATTTAAATAGTGCATTTTGTTATTTCAATATATTATAGTTCCCCGAATGCTGCAGTTAGTTGCTCTTTTTTCTTTTCGGCTGAAATTTGCAGGTAACGTTTCAGGGTTTTTTCCCTGGTAATTCCGGTAATGGCTTTAATCATTTCAATGTCCATGCCTTTCTCGTAGGCCAGACAAATGAATGTTTTCCGGGCTGTGTGGCTGCTTATCAGTTCATGTTTTGGTTTGTAATCCTTTATTGTGGTGTTCTTTTTGAATGTTTTGAATTCGGTTATTGCGTTTATTTCGGCAATTTCACAGGCTTCTTTAATGTAATCATTCAGTTTTTGGTTGGAGAATTTTGGCAATAACCGGCCTAAATCCGGGTAACGGTTTACAATGGTTTGCACCCCTTTGTACATGGGAATGATAACTTCTTTATTGGTTTTCTGCTGGGTAAGCTTCACAGCATCTGCAACCAGGTTTTCTTTTGTGAGGTGTGCCAGGTCGATATAACGTTGTCCGGTAAGGCATCCGAAACAGAAAAAATCACGTACCTTTTGGTATTTCTCACTTTCAAACGGGAAATAAAGAAGGTGCTGCAGTTCATTCCAGGTAAGGTGAACAATACTGATTTCTTTTTCCGGCGCTGAAAATTCTTTGTATTCATCATTGTTGTGGTATTTCCGGCGCTGGCTCCACTTCATAAATGCTTTGAACTTTGCGGCAATGGCAGAAAGGTAGTTGTAACCGTGATCCAAATCTTCCAGGATGTATTCCTTCATCCGGTCCCAAAATACCAGGTTCACACTATGCCATGTCATTTTATAACCGGTGTCAGCTTCAAAATCCTTTATTTTGTTGTAAATGGTTTTCCGGTTCCTGTTGGTGTTGTATGATTTATCCTGTTGGCCGGCCTTCAAATATTCATCGTATGCAGTCCAGAACGGCACGTTTTTTTGTGAGACATGGGTTATTTTGCCGTTTAAAAAGTCTTTAGCCAACTCAAGGGTAATTGGTATTTCCAGAACGGCACATTGTTGAAAAAAGCGTTTGGCATCGTTCTGCAACTTATCCAGGCGTTCATTTATTCGGTGGTAATCGTTATCAGGTTCATGTGGTTTTGGTTTATCCACCCGTTGCCTTTTTTTATTCCAGTACCTGGGTTTTATCTTATCAACTATTTTACGTGCTTTTTTGTAGTCGATTGTCACGTTTGCTTTAATGGGTGCAAAACCGGTTTTATCGGTATTGCTTTTGTCAATTACAAATGTTAGCTTTACCATAGCGTTCTGAAATGTATTTACCAACTTTTTTCTCAAGACCAAATTAAGGAAAAAAGTTCAACAATTGAGGTATAAGTTGAATTATTATATTTCCTTAATTACATTGAGAATAAAACAGTTGAATACATTTCAGTAAAAACAGTTACAGGGGTTGGTATTCCCGCCCCGGGTACGAAAAAACCGCTTAACTAATTGAAAGTTAGGCGGTTTTTTTATTGCTTTTCGTTTGGTAATGAATTTAATATTGCCTGAATTTCTTTTCATTGTTAAATTCAGGACTAATTTCCCATATCTAAAACATCTTTGCCGATTCTTTCGTATTTTCAACCATTCAAAACTGAAAAAGTACAAAACATGAAAAAACTCGATACCGGCCTGATGCATCCCCGCGACCAGATTACTATGATTATCGATAAAATTTACCGTAGCGGACTGACCACCACTTCGGGAGGAAATGTTTCCATAATCGATGAAAACGGTGATATTTGGGTAACTCCGTCGGCTATCGACAAAGGCTCGCTCCGGTCTTCCGATATTGTGGTGGTGCGGAAAGACGGTACCATCGAAGGACGACACAAGCCTTCGTCGGAGTACCCGTTTCACCGGGCGATTTACCAAAGCCGACCCGACATTAAAGCCATTGTTCATGCCCATCCGCCGGCGCTGGTGTCGTTCAGCATTGTGCGGCAAATACCGGATACCAATATCATTCCGCAGGCCAAATATGTGTGCGGCGACATTGGCTACGCCCCTTACGAACTGCCGGGAAGCGACGAGTTGGGCGAAGTAATTGCCCGCGAGTTTAACGCGGGTTTTAATGCAGTGATAATGGAAAATCATGGAACGGTAGTCGGAGGAAGCGATTTGCGCGATGCGTTTCAACGGTTTGAAACGCTGGAGTTTTGCGGGAGAACTATCATTTACGGAAATATGATTGGCACACCGCATTACCTGACAGACCAGCAGATTGAGGAATTTGAAAGCCAGATACCGCGATTGCTGCCCGAAATGGACCGCGTGGAACATCCGTCGGATGAAAGGGCTATTCGCGAAGAGATTAAACGCATTGTACACCGGGCCTGCGAACAGGGACTGATGATTAGTTCGTACGGAACAGTTTCGGTGCGCTGGCGTGAAAATGATTTCCTGATTACACCCACTGATGTGGCCCGCTGGAACATTCAGAATGAGGATATTGTACAGATTAAAAACGGCAAACGCGAACCGGGAAAACTACCCAGCAGAGCCACCTGGCTGCACCAGGAGATTTACAAACGCAACCCGGAAGTTAATTCCATCATTCTTACACAAACACCTTACCTGATGGCATACAGCGTGGCGCATGAAAAACTGGATGTGCGCACCATTCCTGAAAGCTGGATTTTCCTGCAGGATGTGCCCAACGTGCCATTCGGCTCTCATTTTGCCGGCGAGGAAACTATCCTGAAACTGCTTTCAAAAGATACGCCTGCGGTAATTATCAATAACGATTCGGTACTGGTTACCGGCGATAAATTGCTGGGAACATTCGACCGCCTCGAAGTGGCAGAGTTCAGCGCCAAATCGCTAACCATGGGTACTTCGCTGGGTAGCCTTATTCCCATAAACGACAAACAGGTGGAGGCGTTGCGGAAGAAGTTTCTGGGGTAGATGAATACCAATTTTCAGCCACGGATAACACTAATTTGCACGGATAAGATTCGTGTTCATTGGTGCCATTCGTGGCTATTCTCTAATACACAATCCGTTGATAATTTAATTTTGGTTCTCCGAAGTTTACCAGCAATGCAAGTTTGTTCCCGGAAACTTTCAGGTAATTGATGCACCGGGCAACAAAGTCATCCGTAATTCATGAAACGGCTTTTACTTCCAGGATAATGGAATCAAATACCACAAAATCAGCGTAATATTTTCGTCGAAGGAGAGTTCCCTTGTAAACAATGGAATATTCTTTTTCTCTTTCATAAGGTATTCCTGCTTGCTGAAATTCAAGTTCCAGGGCATCTTTATAAACTACTTCAAGAAATCCGGGGCCTAATTGGTTGTGCACTTCAAAGCACTTACCAATTATTTGATAGCTTTCATTTTTTAATATTAGTTCTGTCATAGGATTAATTTTTTTTAGCCACGGATTACACGAATATGCGCGGATAATTTGTGTTCATTGGTGTAATTCGTGGCTTAATCTATTGATACAATTTCATCTGTGTAATCTTTTTCTGGAAGAGGGTTTTCGGGTCATTATAGAACTCCAAAAAATTTTCGGAATCGGGACTGCCTTTGTAGGGTGCAAATGCTCCGTGGCCGGCAGGTCGATGCGGATTTCGCCAAACCAGAAAATACGACAGGTCAAATGGTCGAAGGGTTTCCAGCACGCCGGTCCACCATTCGTGGTTTTGCGCTACTGGCCCGCCGGCTTCGGTTACCGCGGCAATTTTTCCTTTTTCACTGGCGAGTGTTGTCAGCATTTCAGCACAATTTTTCATTGTTGGCAAATAGTCCGGACCTCGGTCGTATAAATCGAAACCGAGCAAATCCACAATGTCGTCGCCCGGATAGCGGTCCAGGTATTCTTCAAACGAAGTAAACCGATCGGTGGAATAAGCATACAACACGTGGTGAATATTCTTTTCATTCTGCAGGTAATCCACGGTGAATCGCCATAGTGCAACGTATTCCTCTGCCGTACAAAGGTCTTTTCCCCACCAGAACCAGCTTCCGGTGTGCTCGTGGTACGGACGGAAAATAACGGGAATAAGTGTTCCTTTATCGGTTTTTAGTCCGTTAAGAAATCCGGCCATTTTATCGAGGTAGGTTTGATAGAGTTCATGTTTTTCGCCTCCCGGAAGAATGGATTTTACCACTTCTTTCGAGGAAGTGTCCCACGAACTTCCCCCGGTTAGCGGGTTGCGCAGGTGCCAGCTGATGGTGTTCACCCCTCCCCTTTCGTACACAGTTTTTATCCAGCCCTGAATGCGGTCGAAATGCACCGAGTCCAGACTGTAGGCATCGCCCAGTTCCAGGTGGCCCAGCTCCCAGCCGTAAACTGCAGGGTAGTCACCTGTCACGTCTTTCACGTCTGAACGGCCTTCCTCGTAAACCCAGCCAATGCCGTAAGCCAGGTCGTCCTGGTGGCCGAACATCATTCCCTGTTTTTGGAGTTTTAGCAAATTCCGGTAAAGATTCACGGTTTCCAATGTGGCTTTCGGGTCTGATGGAACCGGTTTGCCGGTGCAGGCAGGAAATAGGGCAATCAGAAAAAGTAGAACAATGTTTTTCATGGTTTCAGTTTTATATAAATCCTGAATTCAGCTTTCAATTTAACGGAAATTGTCGGAGAACCGAACCACCCCAACTTCTCCTGCTTTAAGTTTCACGGGAATGCCTTCCAAAAGCGCTTTCCCCGAAACCGTTCCGCTAAGTTCTTTTTGGCTGGAAACAAGGGAATACTCCTCCCCTTCTTCCACAGTGAACCATTCCGGGAACTGGTTAATGCGCGGATAATCCATGGGCAGGTTCAGAATGGTTTTATGGCGGGGTGCGTCGAAAATCAGCTTGCCTTCCCAGTCGTTTTCAGCAGTTAGCACAAAGTAAATTTCATCACCGGTTTTTTCGGCGCCTAAAATTATATCACTACGCCACGGTTGAATGGTGGCACCCTGCGTTTTCCAAAGGCTGTACATAATGGCCGTGCGGGCAAAATTGCCGTCGCCATGCCAGCCGCCAATAATTCCTTCATCCTGCTGCATGCCGAACATCACCTGCATTTCGCTGTCAATCCAGCTTTTCAGTTCAGGTACTGGTTCGCGGTTGTAAAGGTTAATTCCGCTTTCCAGCGCGTCGGCATAACCATCGTGGCTGGTGCCTTCCCATGCATAATTGCGGTAGTTTTCGTTCAGCTTTTCAAAACCATTTAAAACGGCCTGCCTGTATTCTTCCTTCCGGTCAACCATCCAAACGGTGTAACAGGCATTGAAAGTGTATCCCCAGTTATCCACAATTTTTTCGTCCACAATTTCACCGGTTTTGGCGTTAATGGCGTTGTAAAACAGTCCGTCTTCGTTGCGGCCGGCTTCAAGCACGCGGTCAAACAGTTTGTACAAAGCCGGTTTGTACTGTTCTTTTTTCTCCCGGTTAACAAAATGAAGTGTTATATATAATTCGCTTAATCCACCTATAATTTCACACCCGTGATCGCGGATGCGCAGGTATTCAATCTGGCTTAAATCGCGGTCTCCAAGCAGATAATAATCGCCAATTTCAATGGCCCATTCGAGGTACTTTTGATTTCCGCTCATCCAAAATACACGCGAAAGCGTTTGCAGCATTTCGCCATTAACTTCTTCAATGGAAGCGGTTCGTTCAAAAAGGTTTTCCAGGTTTTGTGGATGTTCCATGTAATCCAGTAAATCGTCCAGCATTTCCATCATCCGGTCGTTCCAGGGCGACGGACCAATGTATTCCATCAGCGGAATCAATCCGTCTTTGATGTATTCCGAAGTAGCAAAAATTATGTTTCCGGGCTGAGGTTGTTCCGACAAAAAATTCTGTTTTGAAAACGACCAGGTGTCCGGCAGTGAGTTGACGCGTGATGTCAGTTCTTTTTCGGTGTTCAGCATATCCGTCAATTCGCCTTCATACAAGTTTTTATCCTGCAAATAAGCTGTTAAAACCATAAACGCATAATTGTCTGCAGCTGAATTGTGTGGTTCCCAAACGTCGGTTTTATTGGTAAGATTGGTTGGAATTAATCCTGTTGCGCTATCGGTTTTTGTGAGCCATCCGTTTACGAAACGCAGGCTGCGTTCGAAACCTTCGTTGGCCTGTTGCCCGTTTTTCAAGGCTGAATTGATATTTTCCCGATTGAATTCAGGTGTGGTTTCACACCCGGCAATGCAGAGAACTGTAAAAGCGAAGAAAATGAATTGTTTCATAGGTAGCTGATTTTGATTTAAATATTATTCTCCCTTAAAATCGAACCACAATATTATCGGATACCCCACATCACCTCCATGGCCACGAAAGTGGCCTTTTCCGCTTTTTGGACCCAACGCATCTGCCTGTTTAAATTTGGTGCCGATGGCCGGAATTTCATACAAAAACGACAGGTCGCCTTCGGGGAACGGTGGGTGAGTACCGCCTGCTGCATGCTCCGGTTTTAAAGGCGTAAAGAGCTGAAAGAATAAGTTGGGCGTTTCGGAAATTACTGTAAAATCCGATTCTGTGGTTTCCAAAGTAGCCCAGTATAAATTGCCGTGGTAGCCCTTAAATTCCGGATAAACCAGGTTATTGAATGTTTCGCCCGTTACCGTGTTGTTGTAAGCTTTCTCCCAAATCCCAAAATTGCTGCCTTTCAGCCGGTTTTTCCAAACCCGGTAAGGTCCGCGTCCCATCCATTTTACGCCGGTACATTTCTCTTCGGGATAATTAAAGGAGATGCCGATAAAATCGACATTGGCCATTCCCTTTTGCAGCGGACCGGCTTCCAGTTTCAGCAAACCGTTTTTGTGCAAAGTCCAGGTCATTTTTTCCGGGTAATTGTCCGCATAAATATCTAAAATGAAGTTTCCTTTTGTATCTTTTTCCCATTGCGTATCTGTGATTCTCGATGCCACACCTACCGGCACCGGGCCGCCACTGAGTGAAACTTCACCGTTTTTGTTTTTTACCGAAAGCAGTGTTCCGTCGGTTTTTGAGAATGAAATTTCCAATCCGTTTACCAGGGCTGTTACTGCATGGACATTTTCCTGAACCGTGATTTCTCCTTCTTTACCGGCAAAAGTTTCAACGATTTTTTCTGCGTTTTCCCAGGTTTGTTTTACCGGCCAGCTCCAGGTATATAATTCGTTTCCGTGCGGGTCGGTGGCGGTAAACAGAAAAATGTCGGCATCATCGAGAGATTCGCCCAAATCAATTTCCACCAGCGATGTTTCGCCGGGCTGGGCATCCGGCCCCGGGAAAGTTCCGCTGCCGGTAATTTCCTCGTCTTCAGTATCTAAACCGGTTTTTACCGCCTGCCAGCCAAACGAACAATCGGCCAGGCTGGTGTAAATGAATTTGTTTTCGAGGAACAGCTTGCCGCCCCACTGCGGGTTAATGGTAACCGGTTTTACCTGCACCGGCGACCAGATTTCTTTTACGGTATAAAAACTGCCTTCTTTTTCGCGGTGCGGCCCCAGAATTCCGTCTGGAGCATGGTTGCCGTCGGCATCGTAAACTGTACCGTCCAAATCAGCACGTAAAATGGCTTCGTCGGCCAGCACCCACAAAAATCCGCCGGCATGCAGCGGCGAGGTTTCGTAATTTCGCCAGTAATCCTCGAGCCCGGCGCCATGTCCGCCGTCGAACAGCCCGTGCAGTAGTTCGGTGGCCATAAACGGGTCGTTGCCGTTTCCATATCTTCCGATGGCATAATCAAATGCCGGGTAGTGATGCGTATCCGCTCCGTTGCGCAGCAGCCACGGGTAAAGCACCGGGCGTTTCTGGATATCGTAAACATGAAAATTCTTTTCATTGTAAAAATCCCAGCCTCCCTCGTTGCCGTGATTCCAGATGACCACACTGGGGTGGTTTTCATCTTTCAGAATGGTTTCCTTTACCAGTTTCGGTCCCACAATGGTATCATAACCATCCTGCCAGCCGGTTACTTCGTTCATTACAAACAGTCCCAGCGAATCGCACAGTTCGAGAAAACGTTTGTCGGGAACATAATGCGAACTTCGTACGGCGTTCATGTTCATTTCTTTCATCAGCCGGATGTCGGTAAGCATATGATCTTCGCTGAGCGCTCGGCCGGTTTCGGGCCAAAATGAGTGGCGGTTCACCCCTTTAAAAACCACTTTTTTGCCGTTCACGTAAAACCCGTCGTGTTTCCGTAGTTCCACAGTGCGAAATCCAATGCGTTCGGTTACTTCGTGCAACACGTCATCACCTTTTTTCAGGCTGATTTTCATGTCATACAGGTAGGGCCATTCAGGGTTCCAGGCGTTTATGTTTTCAAATTTCCCGGAGATCATTTTTTCGGTGGTTCCTTTTGGGATTTCTTCCCGAACCGACCCGGCCATTTTGTTTCCTTTTAAATCGAACAATTTAACGGAAGCAGAATAGTCCGATTTGGACTCATTCAGCACTATCAACGTTTCAAATGACCCGTCGGCTCTGGCATTGATGGCTGAACGCGAAAGATGGATTTCGGGCAGCACTTCCAGAAAAACCGGGCGAAAAATGCCGCCAAAAATCCAGAAATCGGCCTGGCGTTCGGCGCGGTTTACCGACTCGTTCGCGGAGTGTTTGGCCACATCTACCTCGAGCAGATTGGTTTGGCCGTATTTCAGCAGTTTGCTGATATCGTGTTTAAACCGGTAAAAGCCGCCCCGATGAATTTCTCCGGCTGATTTTCCGTTGATTTTTACTTCGGTGTCGGTCATGGAGCCATCGAAAACAATGTTTACGGTTTTGCCTCTCCAGTTCCGGGGAACTTCAAATTCATGTTTGTATAAACCATGTTCTTTTCCCAGCTTTTTGTTTTCATTTCGCCAGTCGTGGCCGTAGTTATAGGTTCCAAAACCCTGCAATTCCCAGTTTGACGGAACAGATATTTTTGTCCATTCCCCACTGTTACGGCCGTCGGTGCAAAAGAAATCCCACTCCACCGTATTGGCGGCATCGGTACCCGATAGATAAACGATTTGGGTTTGTTGGGAAAAAGAAAACGCAGATATTGTGCAAATAATAAAGGTTATAAAAGCTTTTTTGAAAGTCATTTTTTTCGGTTGTATTATTATCTATTAAAAAAATTACTGTAACCTTTTTTTTCAAGACCTTCTTTTAGTTTTTTGTCACCTGTCCAAAAAGGTATATCTAAATCGATAGCCAAAGCTACAAAAGGGATGTCTTTTAAATCTACATCCTTGCATAGGCTATATGCTTTTTGTCTGCTTTTTATTCCAATAAGATCTGTGGAAATAAAATTGATGTGTTCTGTTATCCCATCGAAATACAGATAGAATTCAGATTCTGTGAGTTTCGAATTTTTTATGAGTTTATCTTTATGTTTATAAATTTCGGATATTAAAAAGTTTGGAGCATAAAAAGTCAGGTTTGGGTCAAATAATAATTCTCTAATTTTTGATGATTTGGGAATTAACGCTGAAAAAATAAGATTTGTATCAACAACAACTGAGTTGGACTTCATTTATCAACTTCTTTAAGAAAGTTATCTTTGTTGTTATCCCACCATTCCTGATTAATTTGCTCTGCAATACTTAATATATCAGAATTAAAATTCGACTTTTGGGCCAATTCTTCAACCTGTAATCTTTTTACTAAAGAAATTAAGTATTCTTTATTAAATCCTTTTTTGTTCAATTTAAGTATCAACTGATTCTTTTTATTTTCAATAACCAAATTTTCCATAGTTTTGCTTTTCTACAAACTTAAAAAATTTTTCACACAAAATTTTATTTTTCCACCTGGCTTCCCCACCAGTTGTTCCCCGGGTCAAAATCTTTGGAAAGAAACTCCAGCCGTTGCTTTTCCAGTTGGGGCATGCGCACTGTGCGAACCCGCTTCCGGTATTCTTTTTCCAGTTCTTTATTGTATTCGGGGTCTTTTTCCGGGAAGCGGGCGCCCACGTCGTTCAGGTAAGCAAAAAGTTGCTCGCTAAGTTGTTTTGTCAATTCCTGGTTTTCTGCTGAAACATCGGTGGTTTCTTCCAAATCGGTTTTCAGGTTGTACAGTTCTTCACGACCATCTTCGTAGTAATGAATCAGTTTCCAATCGCCCAGCCGGATGACGGACGACGGTTCGCCGCCCTGGTTGCCGTAGTGCGGATAATGCCAGATGAGCGGCCTTTCATCAATTGTACCACCTTTTAACAGCGGAACCAGGCTGATGCCGTCGGAATGTTCTTCGGGCCGCAAATCGGCTCCGACAAGTTCCAGCAGGGTGGGGTAGAAGTCGGTGCCGGTAACCGGGGTGCTGTTTTTTTGTCCGCCTTGCATTCCCGGTATTTTAATAAAATACGGTTCCCGGATTCCGCCTTCAAACTGGTAACCTTTACCCGCACGGAGTGGTTTGTTTGATGTGGCAAAAGCATCACCGGCAGCCACTCCGCCGTTATCGGACGTAAAAATTACGATGGTATTTTCTGCCAGCCCCAGTTCATCGAGGGTTTTCAAAACCACACCTACCGCATCGTCCATAGTTTCCACCAGGCCGGCATAAACGGGATTGTCCTGCACCTGCCGGATGGGCAAAAAGTGGCCCATCTCAAATCCGGTTTTGACAATGCCCATCGCTTCGGCCTTGTCGCGGTATTTGGCCCATTTTTCCTGCGTGGTTTGCAGGGGCGCATGAACGGCGTAAAACGACAGGAATGCAAAAAACGAGGTGTCTTTATGTTCCTGAAAAAATTGAGCCGTTTCGTGTGCCAGTCTCATGGTCAGGCTTTCACCATCGGGACCACTTTCCAGCCTCAGATTTTCCCACGGTGCATAAAAACCACCCATGGGACTTCCCTTGTCCCAGCCGCCTTTGTTGATGTCGAACCCATGGTCTTCGGGCCAGGAACCTTCGCTGCCCAGGTGCCATTTCCCGGCGAAAAATGTTTTGTATCCGGCTTCTTTCAAAGCCTCGGGTAATGTAACATATTCGTGCGGTAAATTATGAACGTATTCGGGTGGAAGCATTTTGTT
>CAZXHP010000096.1:4496-13762 GCA_964639655.1 uncultured Mariniphaga sp. | reverse complement strand
GAGATTAATAACATTAAAACAAGATTAAAAGACATAAAGGTATTTGCCCTGGATATGGATGGCACAATATATCTGGGTAACAAAATATTCCCGTTTACCAAATCATTTTTGGAAGGACTGGTAAAAGCAGGAAAAGATTTTGTATTCCTTACCAACAACTCCTCAAAAAATGCATCAGATTATTTTCATAAACTGGAAAAAATGGGGATTGAAATAGAAAGGTCTCAGGTTTATACCTCCGGTGATGCAACCATTGAATACCTGAAAGGCAAACAACCGGGTGCAAAAATTTTTCTAATGGGAACCAAAAATCTGGAGGATGATTTTAGAAAGGCAGGTTTTAATCTCGTTGACAGGAATCCTGATTTTGTGGTGCTTGGATTCGATTTAACCTTTACCTATAACAAGTTTGAAAAAGCCTGCAACTTTATTCGTCAGGGAGTACCTTTTATTGCCACACACCCGGACTATAACTGTCCGTTGGAAAACGGAAATATGATTCCCGATTGCGGAGCATTAAGCGCCGCAATTACGGCGGCGACCGGAGTTGCGCCCAAAGTGATTGGAAAACCGAACAAAGAGATGCTGGAAGGACTGCTGAGCAGGACCAAAGTAAAAAAAGAAGAACTGTGTATTATTGGTGACCGGTTGATAACAGATATTATGATGGGGCAGAATTTTGGAATATTAAATATATTGGTGCTGACCGGTGAAGCAAAAAAAGAAGATTTATACGATTCATCCGTAACACCCGATTTTATCGTGGAAAAAAACATCGATCTGTTATCATTTCTATAATAGGAATAAAACTGTGGATAAAAATCCTGACAGTTACACTGACGGATAAAGGCCGGAACAATGAATTGCCATTTGATTCCGGTTTTTTTTATTGTTTTTACCGTTTGTTTTCCTATTTTCGGGCATACTTTAAATCAAATTTGTATGAAAGAAGCGCTGGAAGTTCTCGACCATGTCCGGTTAAACTTTTCCCCGTCCGGCTTACTGGCTTTGAATATTGTGATTGCGTTTGTGATGTTTGGCGTGGCACTGGACATTAAGCTGCAGCATTTTAAGGATGTAATTATGAAACCCAAATCGGCAATAACCGGCGTAATTTCACAGTTTTTTTTGCTTCCGCTCATCACTTTTGCTTTCATTTTAATACTTAATCCAACACCCACCGTAGCACTGGGAATGATATTAATTGCCTCCTGTCCGGGCGGAAACATTTCCAATTTTATGAGCGCTCTGGCCAAAGGGAATGTGGCACTATCGGTGAGTTTAACGGCTATTGCAACGCTTGCAGCCACGTTTATGACCCCGCTCAACTTTGCCATTTGGGGAAAACTTTACCTGAAATATTATAATGCAGCCGGCGCGGGAAACTACCTGGTACCCATCGAAATCGATTTTCTGCAAATGGTGCAAACGGTGGTTATTCTGCTGGGAATTCCGGTTGTGCTGGGCTTGCTTTTTTCCAATTACTTTCCCCGTATAACCGAAAAAGTAAAAAAACCCATCCGGCAAATATCCATCATTGTTTTTATAGCGTACGTTATCATTCTGTTGTCGGCCAATTTTACCAACTTCATGCAATATGTGCATGTGGTATTCCTTATTGTCCTCATCCACAACGCTCTGGCATTGGGAACAGGATTTACCATGGGCTCGGTAATGCGACTGCCACGCGTTGACCGCCGGACTATCTCCATTGAAACCGGCATTCAAAATTCGGGACTGGCGCTGGTGCTCATGTTCAATCCGAAAATTTTTCCTCCTGAACTGGAACTCGGCGGAATGACCGTTATCGCTGCGTGGTGGGGTGTTTGGCACATTATCAGCGGGCTGGCCATTGCCGGCTTGTGGGCAAAAAAACCATTATATGAACCCGCGGTAAGATGAAATACGAGGAGTGGTCGCCGGGATACTGGTTGCTGAAACAGTACATCAAATTTGCCGATTGGCTGATTCATAAAAAAATCATCATTTCCGGTAAAGAAAAAATTCCGCGCAACAAACCCATTGTTTTTGCGCCCAACCACCAGAACGCGCTGAGCGATCCCATGGCGGTGTTACTGCACACGCGTTTCCAACCGGTTTGGCTGGCGCGTGCCGATATTTTCGGAAAATCGAAAGTGGTCGATGCCATCCTGAAATTCCTGAAAATTATGCCGGTTTACCGCCTGCGCGACGGTAAAGAAAACCTCGAAAAAAACGAACAAACCTTTGCCGGTTCCATAAAAGTACTCGAGCATAATTTTGCCCTGGCGCTGTTTCCTGAGGCGGCACACTCGGCAAAACGGCAAATGCTGGCGCACAAAAAAGCAGTTCCGCGTATAGCATTTATGGCCGAAGAAAAAACCGGCAATCAACTGGACATTCAGATTGTTCCTACCGGAATTTATTACAGCCACTACTGGAAATTTAACCGGACAGTGATCGTAAATTTTGGAGAGCCCATCGCGGTAAAAGATTTTATGAAAACTTACGATGAAAATCCAACTACCGCAGTAATTGCTCTGAAAAACAAAATTTACGATGCCATTTTGCCGCTCATTGTCAATATCAAAAGCAAAAAATATTACGATGCATTCGAGCAGATTCGGGAAGTGTACGGCAGGCATTTTCTGAATCGTCAGCAACTAAAAGCCTCCACACTGAACCTTTTTCGTTCAGACCAAAAGCTTGTAAGCCGGTTGGATGAACTGGAAACAACACTGCCGGAAGAAACGGAAAAACTGGTTGCATCTGTAAACCATTACAACCAATTTTTAAAGCAACTGAAACTCAGAAACCGGCTGGTTGACAAAACCGGAAATAATGCCGGTATTATTTTACTCAATGCGGTTGTCTTGCTGACCACTTCACCTCTGTTTTTGTACGGATTTATTTTCAACGCCGTCCCGTTTTTCCTTATCGACCGGACAGTACGAAAAAAATTAAAGGACAAATCGTTCTGGAGCACTTTTTTCCTGGTGGCCGGAATTGTTTTGTTCCCCGTTTTTTACCTGCTCGAACTACTTGCGGTAGCATGGTTTATTCCCGGATTCTGGCTGAAAATTGCATTTTTGGCCAGTTTGCCTTTTGCCGGTAAAATTGCCTTTAACTGGTACGTTCTGTTGCGAAAAACAATTGGTCGCTGCCGGTTTCTCCGGTTAAAATGGTTCAAAAACGCAAAGTATAATCAGCTGATAACCGAAAAAGAAAAACTCTTTCTAAAACTGGATAAACTGATTTCCCTTTAAACTGTTAACTTTAAACCCGGAACTCGAAACCCGGAACTTTAAACTACAACGTTATGCCTGAAAAACTAAAAGACATTCTTTTCCCCCGCGAAAAAGTGCAACTGTTTGCCGACCTTTTGGTGGCAGCTTACCCGCCGTTTGAGGTTGATAAATTTGTCGATTTGGTTTGCGACGAAAAATGGCCTGAGCGGGAGTTGAAGGAAAAAATGCGACACACTACGCGCTGTCTGCACCGGTTTTTACCCGAAGATTTTTCGCTGGCTGTCGATATTTTAAAGTCGATTGTGCCGAAAGTGGAAGGATTCGAAGCTATTGTTCTGCCCGATTATGTGGAAGTTTACGGCCTGGAACACTGGGATATTTCACTTCCTGCTCTGGGCGAACTCACCAAATGCGGTTCGTCGGAATTTGCCATCCGCCCTTTTCTAAACAAAAACCTGGGAAAGGCCATGGAATTTATGTACCGGTGGGCGGACGACGAAGATTTCAGGGTACGACGGTTTGCCAGCGAAGGCTGCCGTCCGCGACTGCCCTGGGGAGCCGGCGTTCCTGCTTTAAAAAAAGACCCTTCGCCGGTAATTCCGATTCTTGAAAAACTGAAGGACGATCCCGAGCTTTTCGTGCGCAAAAGCGTTGCCAATAACCTGAACGACATTTCCAAAGATCATCCTGAACTGGTACTTGATCTTTGTGAAAAATGGCAGGGCAAATCGGAAAACACCGACTGGATTATCAAACAAGGATGCCGCACGCTCCTGAAACAGGGAAACACGCGGGCCATGCGGCTGTTCGGATTTGCCAGTCCCGGAAAGATAAGCATCGAAAACCTGAAACTTTCGAATAATTCGCCTGAAATTGGAGACAAAATCACTTTCTCGTTCGATTTGAAGGTGGAAAATTCTTCGAAACAAAAAGTACGGCTGGAATATGTGGTGCACTACGTGAAATCATCCGGGAAAACTTCGCCAAAAGTGTTTCAGATTTCCGAAACGGTTTTTAAAAAAGGTATCCACCATATTAAAAAGAACCATTCGTTCGCCAATATGTCCACCCGCAAACATTACCCGGGAGCGCATAAAATTGAGGCTGTGGTGAATGGGCAGGTTAAAGCCGCCGTGGTATTTACGCTAAAATAAAAGCGTCGGGATAGCCAGTTTGTCGAAAAAAAAGGATAAAAAGAGGCTGCCCTTTTGAGACAACCTCCTTTTTATAAATATCAGTTATTACAGATTTTCCATCAATAATATTTCAACTTCAGTACTGATTTTGCACTATGTTGGGATTGGCATCGATCTCCCTCTGCGGGATAAGGAATACCCATCTAGGATTAGCACTGGGTCTTGCCTGCTTATAACCATCTAAATAGAGGTCTGGGTTAGCACCCGATCCTTCGAGGTCAAGTTCCTCATCATTTCTGAGCATATCGAACCAGCGATGTCCTTCAAGGAATAATTCAATTCTTCTGTGAACAAGAATTTCGTCGATAAGAGCTTGCCCTGTATTGATTGATTTTTCATACCCTGAATCCCTTTCAGAAACCAAAGCATATAAAACATCCTGCGCTTCTGTATTTTTGTTCTGACGGGCCAGTGCCTCTGCTTCAATTAAGTACATTTCCGCAGCTCTCATCAGAATTACATCCATTGGAGTGGTTGTCGATCCATCAGCCTGCTGCATTTTTATGTGCATATATGGAACCATATTGTGTGCTGTAGTATTATTTACAATCGCTCTGTATTCTATAACTGCTGCATCAAATTCCTCTTCGCTTGCATACCTTCCTGCATTATCGCCTTTATCCCAGTCGTAAAAAGTGTTTGGTGCGTCTTTTAAAATCAGGTCTCTCCGATAATCTGTTTCAGACATCATGTCGTATAACTTATAGTTCATAAATTTGGGGTTACTTCTGTTTTGCGAACCGTTAAAGTTGTTCGATATATAATAAAAGTAAGAATAAAAAAATGCCGATTGGTCCGTAATCATTTTTGATCCCCAAATCCACTCCGGATTGGTTACAGAATTAAACCCTGATTTGAATTGAGATTCGTTCATTAAGTCGTATCCCTGACGGGCTTCACGGGCAAATTTTTCTGCATTTGCCCAGTCACCAATAGTCAAATAAACACGCGCAGCAATCCCTTTTGCCACGTCGATATTCAGATGAGACAAATCAGCCCTGGACGATGCACTTTCAAAATGGGTTATGGCTTCGGTAAGATCTGTTTTAATTTGGTCGTAAACTTCCTGAACGGTATTACGGGGAAGTCCTTCGTAAGGTGGTTCAGTGGCAAGCATTATTGGGACGCCCGGATCGGAGGACGGAACGCCAATCATATAAGCTTTTGCGAAATATTGAACCAGATAAAAATGGGCCCAGGCGCGGTACGCATAAGCTTGCCCTAACACATTGTGCAAATCGTCGGACATTTGCAATTCTTCAGCGGCATTGATAATATTGTTTACCGATCCGATAATATTATAGTAAAAAAACCAGGAATAAGACACATCTTCTCTGGTAGCATTGGTATGCATAGTCCATTGTATGCGAGCTCTGTGCCAGCCATTACCAGCGGCTGAATGTAAAGCATCACTTGCTCCGAAATCTGCTGTCGGTATCATAAATTCCTGTCCGGCATAAGCGCTAATTAGTCCGTTTTGGGCATACATGGCACGGTGAACCCCGTTAATGGCCAACATCATATTATCTACCGACCCAAGTGCTATTTCAGTAGAAACTGCGTCGGTTGGTACGGTTTGTAAAAAATCCTCACTGCAAGAGCTAAAACCCAATGCAAGTGCAAAGATGAGCGAAAAAGTTAAAATTTTATATTTTGTCTTCATTGTAGTATATTTTTCTAATGATTAAAACTGCAAACTAAAACCTAAAATGACAGACCTGCTTGGGTTATATGCCATTACGTCTTGAGTTCCGGCAAAATTATATGTTGGATTCATTCCTTTTCTTGCTGTAAACATGTAAAGATTTTCTCCGGATACATAAACGCTTAGTTGACCCATCCCCCAATTATCCAATAGTTGATTTGAAAAATTATAGCTTAGTGTCACATTTCTTACATTCAGATAATTGGAAGAAATCAGAAAATAATCGGAGGTGGCATATAAGCTGGAATTAGAATATTGCAGACGTGGAAAATCAGTAACATCACCAGGGTTCATCCAGGAATTTTTAACATCGGGGTGGTAAGATTCCCCGACAACCGAGCTAAGCATACCCTGGTAAATGCCGTCAATCATTTGTCCTCCCAAAGAATAGGTTAAAAGTGCACTTAAACCAAATCCTTTATAGGTAAATTCATTTCGAACAGATCCCTGCAATTTTGGGAATGCTGAAGGGCCTACGTATCCGTAACCGGCGTTGTTCATATCTTTGGTCAATACAGGATCACCATTCTCGTCGTAGGCTAATTGACTACCTATAAATTTTCCGTCTTCATCTTCTATATCTTCCCAAACATGGAAACGTGTTGCACCGTCTTCCGGATCAATATCGTAATACTTTCTTAGCCAGAAATCATAGATAGAATGGCCTTCCGACCATCTTTTGGTTCCGCTAACAAAAGGTTCAGGAATAGATGTGATTTCATTTTTTATGGTAGAACCCATAAGGTTCAAGTTCCAGGAAAAGTTCCTGTTATTGACAATATACCCCTGCAGGTTTATTTCAAGACCACTATTAACCATAGCTGCAATATTCCGGGGTTGCTCCAGCAGCCCCATAGAAGTAGGCAACGGCATACTGTAAAGCAAATCATCCGATTTTCGGTTGTACCATTCAATACTACCGCTCATTCTGTTAAACAGAGCGAAATCCAAAGCAGCATCAAAGGTTTTATTCACCTCCCAGGTTAATGCGGTGTTACCAACAGACTCCCAACGAATACCAGGACTCTCGGCGTTCGGACGGGTACCGTAAAGCGCCTGGTAGCCAAAATCCCCGGTATCGTCGTTTCCTACCTCACCGTACGAGGCTCTGACTTTCAGGTCATCCACCCAATCGACAGAACTCATAAACATTTCCTGGCTCACTCTCCAGCTTGCTCCAACAGAGTAAAAGTTACCCCACCTAACATCTTTATGAAAGGCTGAAGAACCATCTCTACGGTAAGAACCTTCGATATAGTATTTATTATCATAGTTGTATTTCAACCTTGAAAAATAACCTTCTGTCGTTTTATTGGTAGTGTAACTGGTATTAGTTGAGGTATTTACAAAGTTGTTCAACTCGTAAATTCCACTTACGATAAACTGGTTTTTAAATCCCCGCTGGTAAGTATATTTCCTCGAGTAGGATTCATGACCGAATAAAGCGCTGAAATTATGAACTTCATTAAATGTTTTTTCATAATTTACAAGTTGGTTAAAGTTGACGGTTGTTCTTGTGTAGCGTCTTTCATCCATCCTTGCGGTTGGTGCGCCATCGCCAATCTCCGGATTCTCGAAACCTTTGTATTGATAATTCTGAATATCGACGCCGGCATTGATTGTAGCAGTCAACCCTTCCATTAGTGTAAACCTGGCATAGCTCCTGTTGCCAACATTGTTTCTTTTGTATTCATCGCTATTCCAATTCAATTCAGCGATGGCATTTCTTCCCTGGTTTATCGGTCTTGAATATGGGCCACCATCATCGTATTGTTTTTCGCCAGCTCCATCCAAAATATATTCCCCGGTTTCCTGATCAACCAAATAAACAGGGTAAATGGGCGGTGTCATCCTGGCATTTCGCCATGGGTTCGCATAAGTGGCTGATTCGGATGAACCAATATCACTGGTTATTAAAGCAGCGTTTAAATTTGTGCCAATTTGCAACCAGTTTTTCGCATCAAAATCAATATTCAAACGGGTATTAAAACGTTCATAATCAGACTTAATAACATATCCCCTTTCGTCTAAATACCCCAGAGAATAATAATAGCTCGCTTTTTCACTGCCGCCACTCAAACTTAAATCATAGTTCTGCCTGTAACCTTGTTGTTTTGCAGCTTCATACCAATCTAAATCCGGGAAACCAACCTTTGCGTTTGGATTAATTTTACCGTCACTGCCTACAATTTGGTCATTAGGAATTCCTAAAAAGGGATTATATCTTAACTGAGAATAAATATTTTCATAAGCATAAGCCCTTGACTCTTGAATGTTATCTGCATTACCCGACCAGAATCTTGATTGTGCAAAAGCTTCAGCCTGAAGCTCGTAGTAATCCCGGGCATTAACAGATTCGTAATAAGGAAGCGCCTGATCGATTATACCAGCTTGTGCTTTTAAACTAACTTTCAAACTTTCTGCACCTTTTGTTCCGCCTTTGGTGGTGATTATAATTACACCATTTGCAGCACGGGAACCGTAAAGTGCAGTGGATGAAGCATCTTTAAGCACAGTAATTGATGAAATATCGCCCGGATTAATGCTTCCAATACTTCCCGAGTACTGAATACCATCCAGAATGATAAGCGGATCTGCAGATGTGTTTAATGTTCCCACACCGCGAATCCGGATACTCGGGGAACTGCCGGGTTGACCTGAGCCGGCTGTAGTTTGAATACCGGTTGTGGAACCCGTGAGAATTTGTGCAACAGAGGAAACAGAGCGGGACTCAATTTCTTTTTCTCCAATAACTGCAGCAGAACCCGTTAATGATTCTCTCTTTGCAGTACCATAAGCCACTACCATAACCTCGTCAAGGCCCAGAACATCAGGCTCCATAACCGCGTTAACCACGCTACCCGAAACAGACAACTCCATCGCTTTCATTCCAACAAAGGAGAACATAAGAGTTTTTGCATCTTCCGGAACATTGAGCTGATACTCGCCATCAATATTGGTGATTGTGCCCAATGTAGTACCTTTAACAACAATCGAAACGCCCGGTATCGGACTGCCGTCTTCAGAGCTGGTTACAGTCCCTGAAATACGACGAACCTGTGCATTTGAGGCTAACATGCCTGCAAAGGTCATACTCAATAAGAACAATAAAAGTTTTTTCATAGTCATTTTTAAAAA
>CAZXHP010000096.1:0-4396 GCA_964639655.1 uncultured Mariniphaga sp. | reverse complement strand
TTTTATTTATTTTTAACAAATTTGACATATAAACATCTCAACATGAAAATTTGTTTTACCACTATTCTAACTTTGTTCCTGTTCACCGGACTGTTGTCTCAAAATTCCGTTAACGTTATTGTAATTGGTGCACACCCCGACGATGCGGACATTCGTGCAGGCGGCACTGCTATAAAATATGCCAAAGCAGGGCACAACGTGTTGTTTGTTTCGTTAACCAACGGAGATGCCGGGCATCATAAAAAAGGTGGTGGTGCGCTGGCCAGAATAAGGAGAGATGAAGCGCAGGAAGCCGGAAAACGGTTTGGTGTAGAATACGTTGTGCTGGATAACCACGACGGCGAACTGATGCCAACTCTGGAAATCCGAAAAGAAGTTATTCGTTTAATTCGCAAATGGAATGCCGACATTGTGATGGGTCCCCGGCCAAACGATTACCATCCCGACCACCGCAATGCTGCCATTCTGGTTCAGGATGCTGCTTATATGGTTATAGTCCCGAACGTTGCGTCGGATGTTCCTCCGCTGGAAAAAAACCCGGTGTTTTTGTATGTGGAAGACCGTTTTCAGAAACCGTATCCGTTTGAACCCGATATTGCCGTGGATATTTCAGCAGAATTCGACCAGAAAATTTATGGAATTGCAGCCCACAAATCGCAAATGTTTGAGTGGCTTCCGTGGACCGGCGGACGGCTCGACCAGGTGCCAAAAACCGAAGAAGACCGTCTGAAATGGCTGGCCGACTGGCGGAAACCAAACATTTCAGAAGAAACCGCAAAATCGCTGGCAAAATGGTATGGGGCTGAAAAAGCGGGCAAAATAACAGCAGCCGAAGCATTTGAAATTTGCGAGTATGGCAGAAGGCCTTCGGATGAGGAGATTAAAAGGCTGTTTCCGTTTTTCGATTGAGCATAAAAAATCCTGAGAATATACCCGGGATCATTTTTTTCAGGACACCTTGCATTCATTAAAATATTTATTTTCAGAATTTTCAATAAAAAAGTTTTTTGAATCTTTTTGGCGGAAAAAAATCAACCGCTGAAAATTTTTCCGGTAGAGCTCGAAAAACCGGAAGGGAGATCAAATAATCTTTTGATTCCCATATCATTCAGCAGTTTTCCACAACAATTTTTAATCGCCAATGTCATTTAATTTGTCTGCTATTTCTGCATTCAATTCGTTTTGAACTTGCAATACATAATGCGGGTAAAATACCGGGGCGCCGTTTTTTTCGGCTAAAATTTTTTGCCTGGTCCAATCGTGTATCGCTCCCTGCAAATCACCTGTCAAATATTTGCACAAGCTGCGATTATTGAGCAAATTTTCATCGTTTGGCAAATACAACATCGCCAAGTCAAACATTTTCAATGCCTTTGCAGGGTTATTTTTCAGATAAAGGAATTCACTTCCTTTATTGTAATACATTTTAGCCCGTTTAACAAAATCAAGACTCGGTTCAGTTTTAAATACAACTGAAACTTCTTTTTGCATGGCGGCCGGGCTTCCGTTGATTGTGCCGGGTGTCCATTTGCCGCTTGTGAGTTTAAGAACGCTTACAACCTCGTTTACGAGCGATTGATGGACACTGTTAATCGTTTTGAAATCAGAAATTTCCCCGTTGGGATCGATTACAAACTGCACTACTGTTGTCCCCTGAATTTTCATTTTTTGAGCTTCCTGCGGATAAACTATATTATCGTGAAGGAATTTGTCGATATTAACAGGTTGCTCACCCAAAAAAACGGGTGGCGTTAATTCTTTTTTCGCCTTTTCTGTGTCCTGGCCATGGGCGATAATCGCCGCCAGCAACCAGCATAAAAAAGTAATTTTTGTCTCCATGATACGAACTTTTAAGTGGATAATTATAACTGTCAGCTCAAAGTTAAACCGAACAAAAGCTTACTGTTTTTCTTAAAAGTTCAAAAATTTTACTTAGAAGATAAAAAGACAAAAAAGGTTTATTTTCCGCTTACAGAATGGATAAATTCATCAATGGTGGTGGGTTTTAAACCAAATCTTTCCACGGTTAAATTTTCATCCAACGTTTGAACCGTATTATCCGTGTATAAGGTAAATTTCATGATTCGGGAAAACCCGGGAAGGCGTTCCACTCCATAAATGCCAGCAGGCGAAGTATGGTGTAGTTCAGTCCGCTATTTTTCAGATATTGTTAAATTTTGTCCGGTAAAAATCAACGGGGTGATCCTGCGAAACATTCACAACCGAAGTATAAATAAGCTGTTTAACCCCGCTGTTTTTTGCTTCGTCAATCAGTCGCCTGTGCCCGGCGTCGTCCACATTTTCCGACTTGTTTTTGCCTTTTCCCAGTAAGCCATGGGCGGCAGTAAGCACTACATCAACTTTTTTGAAAATGTTTTTTATATCCCCAGGATTTGTGATGTCGCCAACAACCACATTTGCCCCGGCTTTTTCAATTTCGGTTGCTTTGCTGCTGTCCCTTACCAAAACAGAAACGTTAAACCCTTCTTTCAGGAAGAATTTTGCTGCGGCGCTTACCAGTACTCCATTTTCGCCAACAATAAAAAGTTGTACCATTATGCCCGATTTTAACTATTTACTGTTTTGTATATTGTATCGTTTCGGTTTTATAAAATTATTTTTTAACCTGTTCTGAAGGAATCGAATTGAGATAATCCCAAAAAACCGCGACCTGGACAATTTTCCACTCTCCGTTCACTTTTTCCAGCGTGCGGACTTCATTGCTTACGTTGAACGCGCTTAAATCGAGGGTACTGTTGTATTGCTCCCAAACCAAATGTACGGTGTTCGGACTTAAAAAATGATACCGGATGTTTTTCCGGATTACCTCCGGGTGACTGCTGCCGCCGCCTTCCACCGGATGCGTTTTTATGTAATTTCCGATTTTTTCATCTACTGCCTGCCAGCCAATACTGGCGCCGCATGACCCGTCTGAAAAATTCCAGGCATGAAATGTATAATCAGCCTGAACCCATTGGTCTTTCCAGCCCTCGTAATCCCTGAAAAAGAAACAACTGGTTTCGGCCTCGATTACTTTCAAAACAGATTCAAACTCTTTTGCCTCATCAAAAGCAGGATTATTTTCTGTATCAATCTGGTTTTCAGGACTGGAAAACCCCGTAGTGAAGAAAACTGCTCCTACGAATAGTGCGATTTGTAATGTCTTTTTTTTCATTTTTAAAAAATTAAACTGTTAAACACTTTTATTTTGAACAGCATGTCAAAAAATGCTTTTTCAAAATTAAGCCGGAATGCAAAAACCGGTTTTGCTTAAACGTTCAATTTTTTTCCGATTGGCTCAAAATGGAGCCAGGCTGTTCAGGAAAATGCCATTTGTTTTTTCTTACGGAACTGCAGCGGCGTTTCGCCATAGTTTTCCCTGAAAATGCGGCTGAAATGCGATACGTTTTCAAAACCGCTGTCGTAAACAATTTCACCTATGCTTTTGCGGCTGGCGGTTATCAGCATTTTGGCATATTCAAGCCGTTTGGCTGTGAGCCATTTCCCGGGGGAGGTTTTATAATATTCCTGAAATTCCCGTTTAAATGACGCCACACTTCGTCCGGCTAAACGGGCATATTCGGTAATGGTAAGATTAAACATATAATTGGCTTCCATCACTTCCCAAATTGGAGTTGTTTGCTGATCGACAATACGTAAAACATACGCCAGCAATCCGGCATTGGAGGGTTCGGAAAATACATTAAAAAGCATTTCCTTAAATTTCAGTTCGAGCAGGTTTTCGGAGGGTGGTGTTTTTTGCTGAAAATAAGGAACAATGCTGTAACAGAATCCGCGAATAATTTCGGTCATATTAATCTCCACAAACATATCGGTGGGTGGTAAAGGCAGATTTTTCACAGGGAGGTGCTGCCGGTACTCCCTGATAAAACTCTTCAGCATTTCATCCTGAAAAAAGAAGGCCAGCACCTCCCACCCTACCATCTCATGCTTTTCAGTTGTGTAAGCTCCTTTGCGGATAAACAGCGATTTATCCTGAGTCAGTGGCCACGATTTTCCGTTGTGATGAAACGTTTTTTTTCCTCTGAGTGTAAAAACAATCTCGTTGTAATGATTGAACAGTTTAAGGTGACTGTCAACCTGTGGACAAATCCAATACAAAAAAAGCATGTCCTTTACCGAAAATACTTTAAACGTGTCGGGATCGGAAAGGGTAAAATCGTATTTATTAATCATAACAACAAGTTTTAGTATTGAACACTTGTAAGTTACGATTTTATATTTAAAGATAAAAGAGTCCCAATTATTTTTTTCGACAAAAATTCATTCGTTCTATTCTTTAAAGGTAAAGCATGCCGCAGCCATTGAATATCCTTGTCTGTGTTAAACGTTTCTTCACTACCATCAACATAAATTATTATTTTAAAACTTCCTT
>CAZXHP010000095.1:0-13792 GCA_964639655.1 uncultured Mariniphaga sp. | reverse complement strand
TTCAACTGAACGCGCAAACAGAAAACGACGTTAAAACAACATTCCAGACTTCCCGCGAGTGGAGACCGACTATCGATGTAAGAGCTGATGCTGTGATGGTTTATGGTGTGGGAGGAAATCCCTCCGACAGGTCCAAAAGAGTCCCGTTTGAAGAGCGGGTAAAGTCGTGGCGCGACAGAGGATATATCACTCATTTTATGACGGGAATTGCCTGGGGGGAATACCAGGATTACTTTACCGGAGAATGGGACGGGAAATGGCACCTCGACGAAGGTCAGGTACAGCAAAATGGCGATACGATATGGCACGGGCACATGGTCCCCTATATTGTTCCCTCGGAAAATTTCCTGAAATACCTGAAGGAAAAACACGTAAAAAGGGTAATCGACACCGGCATCGATGCCATTTTTATGGAAGAGCCGGAATTCTGGGCCCGCGCAGGGTACAGCGAGGCATTTAAACGGGAATGGAAAAACTACTACGGATTTGAATGGAGGCCGCAGCATGAATCTCCTGAAAATACTTATTTGTCGAATAAGTTAAAATACCAGTTGTACTACAATGCCCTGAACGATGTGTTTACTTTCGCCAAAGAATACGGAAAAAGTAAGGGTCTGGATGTTAAATGTTATGTACCTACCCATTCGCTGGTAAACTATTCGCAATGGATGATTGTCAGTCCCGAAGCCAGTCTGGCCTCACTTTCATGCGTAGATGGTTACATTGCGCAAGTCTGGACCGGTACTTCGCGCGAACCTAATTTTTTCAACGGCCAGCGAAAAGAACGCGTATTTGAAACGGCTTTTCTCGAATATGGCTCCATGGAATCGATGACGGCTCCTACCGGGCGCAAAATGTTTTTCCTCACCGACCCGATTGAAGACTGGCCGCGGGACTGGGTTGACTACAAAAAAAATTACGAGGCGACATTTACCGCTCAACTGCTGTACCCTCGAATTGCAAATTATGAAGTTATGCCCTGGCCCGAACGCATCTACGAAGGGTTGTACAGAACAAGCCCCGGAAGCGATAAAAAGGAGCGGATACCGAGGCATTATTCCACCCAAATGCAGGTGATGATCAACACCCTGAACAATATGCCGGAATCTGAAAACAAGGTGAGCGGTTCGCAGGGAATCGGGGTGCTTATGGCCAATTCGCTTATGTTCCAGCGTTTCCCCACACACGCGGGATACGACGATCCCCAACTCTCCGGTTTCTACGGGCAGGCACTCCCCTTGCTGAAACGCGGCGTACCTGTAAAAACCGTACACATCGAAAATGTTGCTTTCCCCGAAACCCTGAAAGATATAAAAGTGCTGATCATGTCTTACTCCGGTATGAAACCGATGGACAAGGCGGCGCACGATCGTCTTGCCGAATGGGTGAACAGCGGCGGCGTTCTGCTCTACTGCGGCAAAGACGACGATGCTTTCCAAAGTGTGCAGGAATGGTGGAATACCGGTGGAAATGATTTCAAGGCGCCGTCCGAACATTTATTTCAGAAACTGCGACTTACGGCGCCGTTTAAGGCGGGCGAATACAGATACGGGGACGGGAAAATTTATATCCTGCGCAACGATCCGAAGGAATTTGTTTTGAATAAAAATGGCGACAACACATTCGTAAATACCGTAAAAAACCTGTACGAAACAACAGGTAGTAAACTTGTATTTAAAAACCATTTTACGTTAACGAGAGGACCTTACGAAATTATTTCAATCGTCGATGAAAATGCCGATCAAACTCCTTTAATCCTGAAGGGAGAATATATCGATTTATTCGATCCGGAAATTCCTGTTCTGAACGAAAAACAGGTGAATCCGGGCGAACAGGCATTTTTATACAATATCGGCAGTGTTAAAAACCGGGAAGTTCCCGTGGTGCTTGCAACGGCTGCGCGGATTTACAACGAAAAAACGGGAAAAAATGTGTATTCCTTTGTCGCTAAAAGCCCGGTAAATACAACCAATGTGATGAGAATTCTTTTACCTGAAAAAGTCAAAAAAGCAGAAGTAACCGATGCCACAGGAAAACAGATGGATTCAAAAATGTCGTGGGACGAAAAGAGTAAAACCTGTTTTCTGAGTTTTGAAAATAACCCGGATGGAGTAAACGTAAAGTTGAACTGGTAGTAAAAATGAATTGAATAAATAATCAAAATACAATAAGAAATTACGATGATTAAAAAAACTGGAATTCTAAGTGCGTTTTTTTTTTGTGGTTTTATTTTGAAATTAGCTGCGCAGACTTTCGACCCGGTGAGTTATGTGAACCCGCTAACCGGCACGCTTTCAAAATATGAACTTTCTACCGGGAATACCTACCCGGCCATTGCACTTCCGTGGGGAATGAATTTTTGGTCGCCACAAACCGGAAAAATGGGCGACGGCTGGATGTACCAATACACGGCCGATAAAATCAGGGGATTTAAACAAACCCACCAGCCCAGCCCGTGGATGAACGATTACGGGCAGTTCTCCATTATGCCAATTACAGGGAAAGTGGTTTTTGACGAAGACGAACGGGCAAGCTGGTTTTCGCACAAGGCGGAAGTGGCCAAACCCTATTATTACAAAGTTTATCTGGCCGATGTAGATGTAACCACCGAAATTACACCGACAGAGCGGGCGGCCATGTTCCGGTTTACCTTCCCCGACAGCGAAAATTCCTACATTATCACCGATGCTTTCGACCGGGGTTCTTCCGTAAAAATCATACCCGAAGAAAACAAAATTGTGGGCTACACCACCCGCAACAGCGGAGGAGTCCCCGAAAATTTCAGGAACTATTTTGTGATTGTTTTCGATAAACCCTTCGAGTATTTCGCAACGGTAAAAGAAGGGGAAATTTCGGAGAAAGAAACGGAGTTTACAGGCAACCACGCCGGGGCAATCATCGGTTTTTCTACCAAAACCGGCGAACAGGTACATGCGCGTGTGGCTTCATCTTTTATCAGCGAAGAGCAGGCAATGCTGAACCTGAAAGAATTGGGCGGGAACAGTTTCGACGAAATAGCCGGCAACGGAAAAGCACGCTGGAACGAAGTTTTGGGAAAAATCAAAATTGAAGACGACAACATCGACAATATCAGAACATTTTATTCCAACCTGTACCGCACCGTATTGTTCCCCCGTAATTTTTCGGAAATAGACGCCGACGGCAATATCGTACATTACAGTCCCTATAATGGCAAAGTTTTGCCGGGTTACATGTTTACCGACACCGGCTTCTGGGATACCTTCCGCAGCCTGTTCCCTTTCCTGAACTTTTTGTACCCGTCGGAAAATGTAAAAATGCAGGAAGGTCTTGTAAATGCTTTTAAGGAAAGCGGCTTTTTGCCCGAATGGGCCAGCCCGGGGCACCGCGATATTATGGTGGGGAACAACTCGGCTTCGGTGGTTGCCGATGCTTACATAAAAGGATTGCGCGGATACGATGCCGAAACCCTTTGGGAGGCGCTCAAACACGGCGCCAATAACGTTCATCCCGAGGTTGCCGCTACCGGCAGAACGGGTTACGAATATTACAATAAATACGGTTACATTCCGAACGATGTCGGGGTCAGCCAAAATGTTGCCCGCACGTTGGAGTACGCCTACAACGACTGGACCATTTACACTTTCGGGAAAGCGCTTGGAAAGCCTGCTGAAGAAACAAAGATTTATGCACAGCGAGCTTTGAACTACAAAAACCTGTTCAATCCGAAAAACAAATTAATGGCCGGGCGGGCGAAAGACGGTTCTTTTTCCGGTTCATTTAACCCCACCGACTGGGGCCGCGATTTTACGGAAGGAAACAGCTGGCACTATTCCTGGTCGGTGTTTCACGACCCGCAGGGATTAATCGATCTAATGGGGGGTCGAAAAGAATTTGTAACCATGCTCGATTCTGTTTTTATTATTCCGGGATCGAAAGGAATGGATAGCCGCTCGATGATCCACGAAATGCGCGAAATGCAGGTGATGAATATGGGCCAGTATGCGCATGGAAACCAGCCGATACAGCACATGGTTTACCTCTACAATTATGCAGGTGAACCCTGGAAAGCACAGTATTGGGCACGGGAAATTATGGATAAACTTTACGCTGCCACGCCCGATGGCTATTGCGGCGACGAGGATAACGGGCAAACTTCGGCCTGGTATGTTTTTTCGGCCTTGGGATTTTATACGGTTTGTCCGGGCAGCGACCAATACATCATGGGTTCTCCGCTGTTTAAGTCGGTGGAAATTGAATTGGAAAACGGGAACAAAATAAAAATCGAAGCCGGAAAAAATTCCAAAGAAAACCGGTATATCGAAAAGATGAAGCTGAACGGGAAAAATTACACAAAAAATTACCTTACCCATGAAGACTTGATGCAAGGGCCGAAAATTAAATTTCAAATGAGCCCGGTTCCTAACAAGAGCAGGGGAACCGAAGAAAAGGATTTTCCGTATTCTTTTTCGAATGAAAACTAAAAAAACAAAACAGTGATTAGCATGAAAAAAATAATTTTTGGCTGGACAATATTCATTTCGGCGGCGCTCTTTATTCAAAGCTGCGGTCAACCTCCTGTTGCGGAAAAAGAAGAACAGGGAGAGCAGTTTCGCGCGCCGGCATATCCGTTGATCACCATCGATCCGTACACCAGCGCCTGGTCAACCTCCGACCAGCTGTTCGATACACCCGTAAAACACTGGACAGGTAAAAACTTTTCGTTGATTGGCGCCGTGCGTGTCGACGGTCAAACCTACCGTTTTCTCGGGAAAGAAGAAATCCCGTTGCAGCCTGTTTTGCCGAATGCCAAACATGAAGCGTGGGAAGGGAAATTTATAAACAAGAAACCTGCAAAAGGCTGGGAAAAACCAGATTTTAACGCTTCTTCGTGGGAAAGCGGAAAAGCGGCTTTCGGAACATCCAATACCGGTCAGACAAACACCCCCTGGGAAACCGAGGAAATCTGGGTGCGCCGCCAATTTAATTTTCCTGAAGTTGCCCCGGAATCAAAATTGTACCTCATTTATTCTCACGACGATGATTTTGAATTGTACCTGAACGGAACCGAAATTGTAAACACCGGTAACCGGGCAAGAAGCAACGTGACAGTGGAACTCGACAAAAGCCTTTTAAACAGCGGCGGGAAAAATACCATCGCCGCCCATTGCCTCGACCGTGGCGGCCTGGCTTATGTCGATTTCGGCATTTTTAAAGAAAGTGATAAAAAAGAAATTTTTGCGCAAACAGCCACGCAAAACAGCGTAAAACTTACCGCCACACAAACAAAATACCATTTTACCTGTGGTCCGGTAGATTTACACATTGAGTTTGTTTCTCCCTTGTTGATGGATGACCTGGATTTACTTTCCCGCCCGGTGAATTACATCAATTACGAGGTGGTTTCAACCGACGGACAATCGCATGAGGTGGAGGTCTATTTTGAAGCGACTCCCGAATGGGCCGTTAACGAACTCAACCAGGAAGTAGAGGTGACGACCGGTAAAGCCGGCAATGTCCGCTTTGCCAAAACCGGGACCACGGAGCAGCCTGTGCTGCAGAAAAAAGGCGACAACGTGCGCATCGACTGGGGTTACTTTTACCTCGCTTCTGAGGAGGCTGAAAATAAATCAGTCGCTATCGGCGATTTTTCGGGGATGAAAAAATCTTTTATTGAAAGCGGTCGCCTGAATTCTTCACAAGATAAAATTACCGCAGTAATGACCCAATCGATGCCGGTACTTGCCTGCACCGACAACCTTGGGGAAATAGCCTCCAATCCGGCGAAAGGTTATATAATGCTGGCATACGACGACATCGAATCCATACAGTACTTTGGCGAAAACCTGAAAGCCTGGTGGACAAAAGACGGACAGGTGAGTATAAATGACCAACTTGTTTCTGCGGCTTCGGAACACGATAAAATCATGTCACTTTGCGATGCTGCCGATGCTATAATTTACGATGAAGCGCTGCAGGCGGGAGGCAAAAACTATGCGCGGCTCTGTCTGCTGGCCTACCGCCAGTCCATTGCAGCCCACAAGCTGGTGAAAGATAAGCAGGGCAACACGCTTTTCCTTTCCAAAGAAAATTTCAGCAACGGTTCCATTGGTACTGTGGATGTGACCTACCCTTCCGCTCCGTTATATTTGAAATACAATCCGGAACTTTTAAAGGGAATGCTGAACCCGATTTTTTACTATTCGGAAAGCGGAAAATGGACCAAACCGTTTGCCGCCCACGATGTGGGAACGTACCCCATAGCCAACGGACAAACCTACGGAGGCGATATGCCGGTGGAAGAGAGCGGAAATATGCTGATTCTCACTACGGCCATTGCCAATGCGGAAGGAAATGCGGACTATGCAGCCAAACATTGGGAAGTGTTGACGACCTGGGCCAATTACCTGATGGAAAACGGTCTGGATCCGGAAAACCAGCTCTGCACCGACGATTTTGCCGGGCATTTTGCACACAACGCAAACCTTTCGGTAAAAGCTATTATGGGAATTGCCGGCTACGGAAAACTGGCAGAAATGTTGGGTAAAACAGATATCGCCGAAAAATATACCACGGAAGCAAAAAGAATGGCACAGGAGTGGATAAACATGGCGGACGACGGCGACCATTTTCGCCTCACTTTCGACAAGCCCGGAACCTGGAGCCAGAAATATAACCTGGTTTGGAATAAATTGCTCGACCTGGGTATTTTTCCGGAAGAGGTAGCGCAAAAAGAAGTGGCGTATTACCTTACTAAACAAAACAAGTACGGGTTGCCGCTGGATAATCGCAGAACCTACACCAAGGCCGACTGGATTGTGTGGACCGCCACACTGGCTAACGATACGGAAACTTTCCAAAGGTTTATCGACCCGCTTTACGGCTTTGTTACCGAAACGCCCGACCGCGTGCCTATGTCGGACTGGTACGAAACCACCGATGCTGCACAGGTCGGTTTCCAGGCGCGTTCGGTAGTGGGCGGTTATTTTATTAAAATGCTGGAAAAATAATCTAACCGGTTTCGGATAAAAAAATGAAGACCAGAAGATTTTTTTTAAAATGGAAACATTTGCTGCGCCCGGAGTTTCGCTGGCGGGTAAGAATAACTTGTGGGCTGTTATAACGTAAAAAGGCAAAGAAAATCTGCTTTCCTAATCGGGCTCAAATTGAAAATTCCTTCTTCGTGTTTTTTGAACGAATAAGAATCGGGCAACCTCATTTTTTTGGTTAAATTTGCCGATTATTAAAAAACAAGCGAAGCTATATGGCATTTAAAGCGAAAAAGCCCGGAAGTCAGAAGCAGAAAAAGAAAAAATCCACAAAACCGTTTTTTCTGAATGAAAAGTTCAGGTTGATTCTGGGTATTTTTGTTTTGCTGTGTTCGGCATATCTTTTGGTAGCTTTTATCTCTTTTTTGTTTTTTGGTGCTGCCGACCAGAGTAAACTCGATTTACCCTGGAGAGAGCTGGTATTAGATTCGGATATTAAAGTGGGAAACAAAGCCGGAAAAACCGGCGCTTTGCTTTCTGAAAAAATTATGAACCGCGGCTTTGGAGTCGCTTCCTTTCTTTTTATTTATCTTCTGGTGGTAACCGGATTTAAAATATTGGGACGAAACCTGGTGAAATACCGGCGAACCCTTGTTTTTAGTTTGCTGTCGATACTTTGGATTTCTGTGGCATTAGGATTTCTTTTTCCGAAAACAAGTGCATCTTCTTTTATCTATCCGGGCGGACAATATGGTTTTGTGCTGGGGAACTGGTTCAGCGCTTTAATTGGAAAAGTTGGATTGTTGTTTCTCCTTTTTATAACCGGATTGTCTATCCTCGTTGTACGTTTCGAAAAAGCTTATACCCTGGTTAAACGATTATTCCGGAAAAAAGAAAAACCCGAAGGTGAGCGGTTGCTTGTTTCCGGGAATGATAAGGATGGAATTGTCGTGGCAGACGATTCGATTTCGAAAGTGATAGATGAGGAAGACAACATTCGGGCTATTTTTGAACCGGACGGTGAAGAAGATATGGAAATCAGGCGGGCTGAAGAGGTGATAACAGACGACGATAAAAATAAACAAAAGGCAGAGGTTAAAGAGGATGAACTGGAATTAACAGTTCAGCAAAAGAAAGAGGAAGAAGTGGATGAAGAGTTTACCGGCGATGGAATGGAAGATTACGATCCCACACTGGAGCTTTCAACATTCAAATTTCCTACGCTGGAATTGCTGGAAGACCACAGCTCGGGAAATGCCGAGGTGAGCAACGAGGAGCTGATTGCCAACAAAAACAAAATTGTGGAAACGCTTCGTCACTACAAAATCGAAATCACCAAAATCAGGGCTACGATCGGGCCCACAATTACCCTTTATGAAATTGTTCCGGCGCCGGGCATTCGTATTGCCAAAATCAAAAACCTGGAAGACGACATCGCCCTCAGCCTGGCTGCCCTCGGCATTCGTATAATTGCGCCAATACCCGGGCGCGGCACCATTGGTATTGAAGTGCCCAACCAAAATCCCGAAGTGGTTTCCATGCGGTCTATTCTGAGTTCGCGTAAATTCCAGGAAAGTACGGCCGATTTGCCCATTGCACTGGGAAAAACGATTTCCAACGAAACCTACATGTTCGACCTGACCAAAATGCCACACATCCTGGTAGCCGGAGCAACCGGACAGGGAAAATCCGTTGGAATCAACGTCATCATTGCATCGTTGCTTTACAAAAAACATCCGTCGCAACTGAAGTTTGTTTTTATCGATCCTAAAAAGGTGGAACTGAACCTTTATTCGGTGCTCGAAAAACATTATCTGGCAAAACTTCCCAACGATGACGAACCTGTAATAACCGACATTCAAAAAGTTAAATATACGCTCAACTCACTGAACGTGGAAATGGACCAGCGGTACGATTTGCTGAAAAAAGCCCACGCCCGCAACGTGAAGGAATACAATAAAAAATTCATTGGCAGGAGGTTGAACCCGGAAAAAGGACACCGTTTTATGCCCTACATCGTGGTGGTTATCGATGAATTTGCCGACCTGATCATGACAGCCGGAAAGGAAATCGAATTGCCCATAGCCAGGATTGCGCAGCTGGCCAGAGCGGTCGGTATTCATATGATTATTGCCACACAGCGCCCTTCCACCAATATAATTACCGGTGTAATTAAAGCCAACTTTCCGGCGCGAATTGCATTTAAGGTGGCTTCCATGATCGACTCGCGCACCATTCTCGACACACCCGGCGCCAACCAGCTCATCGGAAAAGGCGACATGCTCATTGCGCAGGGAAGTAATATGACACGTGTGCAGTGCGCATTTATCGACACGCCCGAGGTGGAACAGCTTTGTTCGTTTATTTCTGAACAACAGGGATTTCCCAGTGCATTTATGTTGCCCGAGTATGTAGGCGAAGAAGAGGCCGGCCCCGGCGAGGTGGATCTGAATAACCGCGACGAATTGTTTGACGATGCAGCACGTGTGGTGGTTATGAACCAGATGGGCTCTACTTCCATGATTCAGCGGAAATTTTCAATTGGTTATAACCGGGCAGGCCGAATAATGGACCAACTGGAAGCTGCCGGCGTGGTGGGCCCCAGCGAAGGAAGCAAGGCCCGGCAGGTGTTTATTCAGGATGAATACAGTTTGGAACAATTATTGAATAGCTTAAACTAAAATTTTAAAATGAAGTATATTTTTCTTTTAGGAGCATTTTTAGCAATTGTTTTTTCTGCTTATACACAACCCGATTCCCGGGCGAAACAAATTCTCGACGAGGTCAGTCAAAAAACACGTTCCTATAAATCTGTTTCAGCCGATTTTGTTTTTTCCATGGAAAATAAAGAAATGGAAATTTTTGAACAAAATGAAGGCTCAATAAAACTGAGAGGACAAAAGTATGTGGTAGATTTACCGGATATAGGTGTTAAAGTTTTTTCTGATGGAAAAACAATCTGGAATTACATGTCGGATGGAAACCAGGTAACTATTTCGAACATGGAAGACGGAGAGAATGAATTGATGGATCCGTCATCGGTTTTTACCATTTACGAAAAAGGATTTCAATCCAAATACGCAGGTGAAAAAACTACGGGAAACGAAACTGTACATCAAATAGAACTTTTCCCCGACTCCGAAGCGTACGAAGTTTCCAAAATTCTGCTTTCCATTGGTCAGGCAGATAAAATGATTAAATCGGCTCTGCTGTATGGAACCGACGGAAATATTTACGGGATAGAAGTCAAAAAAATGGATACCCAAACCGAATTGCCCGACTCCTTTTTTGTTTTTAATGCCGGAGACTACGGCGATGTGGAAGTTATCGATTTCAGGTAGGGAGAAAACTTAAAACTGCGAGGCGGTAGGAATCGAGCCCGAAGCCCATAATACACCCGCGGCAAACAGGCCCTATCACAGATTTGTGCCTGAAATCTTCCCGTGTGAGGGTATTGGAAATGTGCACTTCTGCTACGGGTGCTGTTACCCCGGCAATGGCATCGCGAATAGCAACTGACGTGTGCGTGTATGCTCCGGCATTGATAATAATACCATCTGCCGAAAAACCAAACTCGTGAATTTTATCCACCAGCTCTCCTTCAATATTCGATTGAAAGTAATTGAAACTGACTCCGGGAAAAAGCTGCTTTAACTTTTCATAATAATCTTCAAACCGTTCCGAACCGTAAATATTTTGTTCCCTCTTCCCCAATAAATTCAAATTTGGGCCGTTGATAATCAATAAATTCATTTTATTTCGATTTTAATATTTTTTATAGTAACTTTAAGGTCATTTTTTCGTAATTGATAACATAAAAAATGAATAGTTGATTCAAAATTATTTAAATCGTTGGATTTAAAAAAATAAAAATTGAAAGTTATGAAATGGGAGGAAAGCAAAAAAGGATTTGAAAACTACCTTACACTTGAAAAGTCATTATCGCAAAATTCAATTGCAGCTTATATTAACGACATTAACAAGCTGATTGAGTTTCTGGGTAAAAATTTTAAAAGAATTGGCCCTGAACGGGTTAGGTTGAACCACCTGAAAAAGTTTGTGGAATGGCTGAACGAACGTGGTGTGAGTCCCCGTACACAGGCGCGGACCATTTCAGGAATCAAATCGTTTTATAAATATCTTCTCATCGAGGGTAAAATTGCGAGCGATCCGACAGCTTTGCTCGAGTCGCCCAAAATTGGCCGGAAGTTACCGGATATTTTAACTATGGAAGAGATTGATAAACTTATCGATGCGGTAGATTTGGAAAAAGCGGAAGGCCAGCGCAACAAAGCAATGCTTGAAACCCTTTACAGTTGCGGACTTCGGGTTTCGGAACTGGTGAACCTGAAAATGACCAACCTGTTTTTTGACCAGGGATTTATAAAAATTGAAGGAAAAGCCGGTAAGGAAAGACTGGTGCCGGTGAGCAGCAGGGCAATCGAGGAAATTGAAAAGTACATTAACGGCTACCGTAAGAACCTTAAAATTCATAAAGAAAGCGAAAATATCCTGTTTCTGAACCGGAGAGGTAAAAAGCTCAGCCGTGTAATGGTATTTACTATTATTAAAAACCTTGCGGAAAAAATTAGTTTGGACAAAAGAATCAGCCCGCACACGTTCAGGCATTCGTTTGCCACCCATCTGATTAATGGCGGGGCCGATTTGCGTGCAGTGCAGGAGATGCTGGGGCATGAATCAATATTAACTACCGAAATTTATACCCATCTTGATCGCGATTACCTGAAAAATACAATTCATCAGTTTCATCCGCGATCCTGATTTTATAAACATAAAATTTTCAGGGGGGGGCCGTTGTATGGCCCCTTTTTATTTTTTTTATTTTGAAACGGGTTTCAAATTTGTTAAGATAACGTTTAATCGACTTCCGAAATCAGGTAAATAGATACCTTCTTCCGCCCGAAGTAGAAAAATATTCTATTTTTGTGAACCGATTAAAAAAAAAGAGACAGTTTTATAAAGTTAATTATTAGGTAGTTATGAAAAATTTAGATCTAACGAAGTACGGAATTCAAAACGTACGGGAAATTGTTTACAACCCATCTTACGAACAACTTTTTGAAGAGGAGATGAATCCCGGACTTCAGGGATATGAAAAAGGCCAATTGACAGAACTGGATGCAGTAAACGTGATGACGGGAGTATTTACCGGTCGTTCGCCCAAAGACAAATTTATTGTAGAAGATGATACTACAAAAGAGACCATTTGGTGGACCACTCCCGAGTCGCCCAACGACAATAAACCCACAACTCCCGAGGTTTGGGCCGATTTAAAAGCACTTGTCAGCAAACAGTTATCCGGCAAAAAGTTATTTGTAGTGGATACATTTCTGGGAGCCAACGAAAATTCAAGGCTTAAAGTTCGTTTTATTATGGAAGTGGCATGGCAGGCGCATTTTGTTAAAAACATGTTTCTGCGCCCCACCGAAGAAGAGTTGGAAAACTACGGAGAGCCGGATTTTGTGGTTATGAACGGTTCAAAAACCACCAATCCAAAATGGAAAGAACACGGCCTGAACTCAGAAGTGTTTACTGTTTTCAACCTTACCGAAAAAATGCAGGTTATTGGCGGTTCATGGTATGGCGGCGAAATGAAAAAAGGAATGTTTGCCATGATGAACTATTACTTGCCGTTGAATGGCATGGCCTCGATGCACTGTTCAGCCAACGTAGGTGAAAAAGGCGATGTGGCCATTTTCTTCGGTCTTTCAGGAACAGGTAAAACAACCCTCTCAACCGACCCGAAACGTAAACTCATTGGCGATGACGAACATGGCTGGGACGACGACGGTGTTTTTAACTTCGAGGGAGGTTGCTACGCTAAAACCATCAATCTCGACCCCGAAGCAGAGCCGGATATTTACAACGCTATTAAACGCGATGCATTACTCGAAAACGTAACGGTTGACGAAAACGGAAAAATCGACTTCAGCGACGGCTCGGTTACTCAGAATACCCGCGTCTCTTATCCGATTTACCACATTGAAAACATTGTAAAACCGGTTTCTAAAGCCGGGCACGCCAACAAGGTGATTTTCCTTACTGCCGATGCATTCGGTGTAATGCCCCCGGTATCGAAACTGACTGCGGAACAGACCAAATACCACTTTCTTTCCGGATTTACTGCAAAACTGGCAGGAACCGAACGTGGCGTAACCGCTCCGCAACCAACTTTTTCAGCATGTTTTGGCGCCGCATTCCTTTCGCTTCACCCCACCAAATACGGTGAAGAACTGGTGAAAAAAATGGAAGAACACGGAGCGGAAGCTTATTTGGTAAACACAGGCTGGAACGGAACAGGCAAACGTATTTCCATTAAAGATACCCGCGCTATTATCGACGCCATCCTCGATGGTTCAATCGAAAAAGCGGAAACCAAGGTCATTCCGGTTTTCAACCTGGAGGTTCCCACTGCCTTACACGATGTCGATCCGAATATTCTCGATCCGCGCGACACTTACGCCGATCCGAAAGAATGGGAAGAAAAAGCCAAAGATTTGGCCAGCCGCTTTATCAAAAACTTCACAAAATATACCGACAACGAAGAAGGTAAAGCATTGGTTGCCGCCGGTCCGCAACTCGATTAACAACAAAACAAAACATAATACTGAAAGGCTTCGTCAGATCGACGAGGCCTTTTTTTATAATTCAGGTTTGCGTTTCTCCAAAAATGACTTTCGTGTTTTTCCAGTCTATTGTGGTCAGTTGTTTAGCTGCGTTCCCACAGCCCAAATGTTTCCGTTAAAATCCCTGAACATCCCGCGCATATCCGGATCACCTTCTTTATTTACAGGCTCTTCTAT
>CAZXHP010000094.1:5873-14015 GCA_964639655.1 uncultured Mariniphaga sp. | reverse complement strand
TGTATTCCGAAAAAGAAACCGGAAATGTTTTCCAGTGCGTGAGTTTTGGTTTTTCTCCTGAAATTTGAGGGGTGCGTTTTGCGGGAGTCTGCCACAATAACTCTTCGGGAGGTGCGTCAAAGGAAAAAATCAGCGGATTTTCCATCAGAAAATCCATCAGAAAAATAAACGGTTCGCCCCGGCTGCCGAGCCGGTTCATCTCCTCTTGTATTTTTTTTGTTCGTTTCATTGTGCCGGGCAAAGTTAGAAATTTTTGGAAGAGAGAAATTTGACTTCGAATTCAGTTTCAAATACCGGCAATATTTCTATTTTTGACTCAAAATTGAGCTAAAATGGATATTGCAAAGAATATTGCTGAAATAAAAAAATCGTTGCCTGAGGGGTTAAAACTGGTAGCAGTTTCCAAAAAAAAGTCGCCTGAAATAATTATGCAGGCCTACAACGCAGGCCATAAAATTTTCGGGGAGAATAAAGCACAGGATATAGTGCATAAGTACGAAAAACTTCCCAAAGACATCGAATGGCATTTTATCGGGCATTTGCAAACCAACAAGGCCAAATACCTGGTGCCTTTTGTGAGTATGATTCACAGCATCGATTCGTTTAAAATTTTGAAAACTGTAAATAAGGAAGCCCAAAAGAATAACCGGATTATTCCCTGTTTGCTCCAGTTTCATATTGCGCAGGAATCTACCAAATTCGGACTTTCAGAAGAAGAGGCTCATGAAATTCTCGATTCAGAAGAATATAAAACATTAAAAAATATTTCCATTGTTGGGGTGATGGGAATGGCTACCTATACCGACGACGATTTGCAGGTGCGTAACGAATTTTGTTTTCTGAAAAAAATATTCGATAAACTGAAAAAAGAGTATTTCCCCCGGAAGAAAGGGTTCAAAGAGATTTCTATGGGCATGTCGGATGACTACCCGATTGCAGTGGAAGAAGGCAGCACAATTGTACGAATTGGCAGCAAAATTTTTGGCGCCCGGTAATTCACAAATTGTTTGTGTGAATTTTATCTTTTAACTTTAAACATTCAACTTTTAACTTTAAACGGAGCAAAATGGCAAATTTAGAAACAACATATCTGGGGTTGAACCTGAAAAACCCTTTGGTTGCAGCAAGTTCGGGAATAACCAATTCGGCAGAAAAAATTAAAAAGCTGGAACAGGCCGGTATTGGAGCTGTGGTTTTAAAATCGGTTTTCGAAGAGCAGATTAACAACGAAGTGACCAGTATGTTGGTACAGAATACACAAAACGCCGGGTATCCGGAGGCGGAAGATTATATCAGGAATTATTTGCGCGACAATACGTTAACCAAACACATCAAATTAATTGAGGAAACCAAAAAGTCGGTCGATATTCCTGTAATTGCCAGTGTGAACTGTGTTTCGGCCAGCGAGTGGACAACCTTTGCGAAAGATTTTCAGGAAGCGGGTGCCGATGCGCTGGAACTGAATATTTTTTATGTGCCGGTTGACCGGCGGGAAGATGCGGACTCCATTGAAAGGCTCTACCTCGACGTGCTTCAGAAAGTAAAAAAAGAAGTTTCCATCCCGGTTTCGGTAAAAATAGGATTGTACCACAGCAACATCATTGGCATGGTGGACAAGCTGAAAGGCAACGGAGCCAAAGGCGTGGTGATGTTTAACCGCTTTTACGAGCCTGATATCGATTTGGATAAGTTGGAGTTAACCTCCAGTGAAATTTTTAGTTCGCCTGTCGAAATCAGGCATACTTTACGTTGGGTCGGTTTGGTTGCTTCAGAAGTTGCCGATATCGACATTGCCGCTTCAACCGGCATTCACGACGGAAAATCAGTGATTAAACAGTTGCTTGCCGGCGCAAAAACCGTTCAGCTCTGTTCAGCACTGTATGTAAGCGGGAACGATGTTATTCCGGCTATGATTGCCGAAATGGAGGCATTTATGCGAAAGTGGAACTTCAAACGTCTCAAAGATTTCAGGGGCAGGCTTTCGTATAAAAACATACCCGACCCGATGGTTTACGAACGGTCGCAGTTTATGAAATATTTCTCCGGAAGGGGAAAATAATCCGTTTTGCTATGCTGCAGAAGCAGTTTCTGCCTGTTGTTTTTTTAGGATTTTTGGTTCCTTTTTTTGCTGCAGCTCAGGAAACATATCGAATTGACAATCCTGCTTCCGACACGGTGTTTTACTGTGATGGTCCGGTATTGGTGGCCCCGCAGATTACCGTTGAAAATATCGATATTACCAACGCACAGGATGGAATAAAAATTTCAATAGCCAATTACCGGAGAGGGGAGGATTCGCTGTTTTACAACGGAACCGGGGTTACAGCCAGGTGGGATAATACCTACGGAAATCTGGAACTTAAAGGCATTGCAGATGCAGAAGTTTATGAACAGGCCATCCGGCAGGTTTATTACATCAATCTTTCGGACGATCCCGCAAAAAACCAGCGTTCTTTTTCGTTTACCCTGTTAGATGCGGATTATTTGCCTTACACCGGGCATTTTTACCGGTACGTCAAAAAAAGAGGTATTTCCTGGACCGAAGCCCGGGATGCAGCTGCCGGTTTGAATTACTATGGTTTACAAGGCTATCTCGCTACCATAACTTCCTCCGTTGAAAATGATTTTATCTGGAGTAAGATTGATGGAGTGGGGTGGATAGGCGCCAGCGACGCAGCCGTTGAAGGAGTTTGGAGATGGGTCACCGGACCGGAAGCCGGCACACAGTTCTGGCAGGGAACGCATGGTGCAAATGGTTCGCCGGTGAACGGCCGGTATTCAAACTGGAATAATGGCGAACCCAACAATGTTCAAAAAGCCTGGGGCGACGATGAAGATTACGCGCACATCAACGCCGACCCCAACAGTGTTCCCAAATCATGGAACGACCTGCCCAACGAAGGCGACAGAGACCAGCCCAACGGCTATTATTATCCCGAAGGTTTTGTGGTTGAATTTGGCGGTATGGAAAATGATCCTGAAGTGCAACTTTCTGCTGAAGCGGTGCTTGCCTGGAGCCAAAAACCCGAAATGCAACTGCCCGGTTTCGATTCGCTGGTGTGCGGAAGTTTGCAACAGCAGCTCAATCTCAAATTTAATCAGGATGTTTCTGTTTTAATGCTCCCGTTAAATTCCAAAGCTTCGGTTGAAAATGAAACTTCATTTTCTCCGGTTGCAACGGTGGAAGAATTTGGAACATTTAGTTTTGAGGTGAATTATACCAACCCCCACCAGTGTACCTGGAAAGATACGGTAACAATCAGGTTTCAACATCAGCCCGAAGTGTCGTTTTTTATCGACGAGGAAAAATGCCGGGGATATAATCTCGATATTAAGTTTACAGGCAGCATTCTGGATTCTGCGCAATTTTTCTGGTACTCCAACGATACCGTTTTTGCCGGCGGCACCGGTTTAACATCCATTGAAATTCCGCTGGGATTCGGCCAGCGCAACCGCACTGTGGGTCTAAAAATTGATGAAAACGGGTGCACCGACGAAACCTTTGAGCCTGTTTCAGTCATTCCTGAAATGAATTTTTGGGTAGAGAAAAATGCGGAAGGCTGCACGCCTTTAAACGTAAAGTTTGAAAATGAGGACGTGGAAGCTATTGCCGGTTATTTGTGGGATTTTGGCGATGGCAGTCAAGCGGATACGAAAAATCCGGATCATGTTTATGTTAATCCGGGCACCGATGATTTATTTTTTGATGTGGAACTTACGGTGGTTTCGGAAGAAGGTTGCGAAAACACCGGAGTTTTATACGACACGGTTTTGGTGCATCCGGTTCCTTCGCTGGATTTTGATTTCAGCGAAGAAAACTGTTTTTCGGAAACCGAAGAGATCAGGTATGCTGGCTCTGGCGGCACAAACGATACCTTCTTATGGGATTTAAGTGATTTTGAGAACGATGAAATTTTGGCGAACCCGGGAAATACATCCGGTCCGCTGGGCATTCAGCTTTTGCACCGGCCTGCGGCTGAAGTAGGGTTACAGGTCGTTTCCGAATTTGGCTGTAAAACCGATACCCTTTTCCGAACTTTCAGGCGTAAGCCGATTTTTTCGGTTCAGCCGGATACGATAGGCGGCTGCCCGCCGCTGGAAGCGTCAATTCAGTTAGCCACAACCGACTTGGTGGACGCAGTGGAATATTTCTGGGATTTGGGAAACGGAAACACCGGAAATGGTACTTCTGTTGGTGAAGTTTACACTGAACCCGGCCGGCATTTTGATATTTCAGTAGCAGCCGTTTCGTCGCTGACGCAATGCTCCGATACCTTTTTTCTGCCTGGTAAAGTTTTTGTTTATCCCGTTCCTTCCGCTGTATTCACTGCAAATCCGCCCGATGTGCTCATCAGCGACCCGGTTATTCAGTTTGAGAACCTGAGTCAGGACGCCGCAATGTATGATTGGAATTTTGGTGATGGCAATGCAAGCAGTCTTGAAAATCCGGCCCACAGGTTTGAAGAGATGGGATTGTTTGATGTAAAACTATTGACAGTAAATGAGTTCGGATGTAAAGACACCGCTGTGGCGCAAATTTCGGTTACCTTCGACAGGGTTTTTCCTCCCACCGCATTTTCGCCCAATGCTGCCAAACCCGAAGACAGGGAGTTTCGGATTTATTCCGAAGGAATCGTTAACGATGGTTATAAATTGTTAATTTTTAACCGGTGGGGCGAGGTAATTTTTGAATCGGAAAGTCAGGAAAAGGGCTGGAACGGAACTATGAAAAACGGCAGGAATGCGCCAGCCGGTGTATATTCCTGGGTCATTCAGTATTTCGATTTTTTAGGGAAAAAACATAATCAACAGGGAACCGTAACATTACTTTTTTGATGATTTTCTGCGAACAAAAAAGTCTTTTTGTGCGTAAAAATGGGTGTTATGGATACGACTGTCAGATATAGAAGTGATTATGAAAACTACCCGCCCTACAAGGTGTACTTCCACAAAAGTGTCAAGTACCACCTCGCCCACGAAAGGTTCGTGGTTCCCTGGCAAATGGAGGAAGAGAAAAAAGAAAAGGGAAAAACCAGGTAGGTTTTCCTTGTTTGCGGGAGGTTTTCAAGCTGATATCGGATGATTTCAGGCACTAAATCATCGGAATTAACAATTTGTTCCGGGGAGGTGTTTCTTGTTTCTGCCCCAAATAGAAAATCAGCGAAATTTCATGCGAACCATAACTGTAATTCGAAAGTTTCGACAGGGTAAGGTCGAAACTGTATCCAATCTGAAATTTTTCCTTTGCGAATCCGGCCATAGCAATTACGGCATCTGGCCGCACATCGATATTATTGCGGTACCAACCGCCAAACAGAAACGATTTTTCAATCATATAAATCCCGAGGTTTAGCTGTTTAAAACTGCCTTGCTGCTGGTAAAGTATATTTGGCGAAAGCGTGAAGATGCGGGAGAGCAGCCCGTGATGCAGCCGGTGTAGCCGTGCTCCGGCATGAAGAGTGGTTTTAACCGGGATTTTTCCTTTTCGGTCGCCCTGAACAACCGATTCGTCGGGTCGCGTGATATGATGCGCTGCTGCACCCCAGAAAAATTCGCCATGCTGCCCGACGGCGCCAACGGCAAAATCAGGATACAATTTTTTTTCATCGGAATAACCGGCCAGAATGTATTCTGAAATTTCTCCGCTCAACTGGTCAATTCCCGAAGGAAAAACCAGATTGCCGACGTTGAATTGTTTGAGCGTAAAACCTCCCTGCAAACCAAGTGTCATAAAACTTTCGTAGCCCAGTTGTATGTGGTGTGAATAAATAACTGATGCTGAATTGCTGTTGATGATATTGTTTAGTTCCTGATCGCGCATGGCCTGAAAACCAAAACCGGTGTTGGTGTTTTTTAAAAGCTGATCGTACGAAAGGGAATAAGTAGTGTAAGTGGCCCCCTTTTGCGGCCACTGGTTGCGGTAGTTGACCGCTAACTTTGGAAGTTCGGTGGTACCGGCAAAAGCGGGATTCAGGTATAACGGATTGGCAAAAAATTGTGAAAAACCGGGATCCTGAGCCGCGATATTTTTGGAGGCAGCAACAACTAATAAAATGACAATCCAGTGACGCATTCAGCTCAGTTTTTTTATGCCGGGTAAAGTAACAAAATTAAAACGACCGCGGTGGCGGCGCCCATGGGTTTTTTTCGTTAATGTGGATGTAAGGAATAGTCAGGCCGAGACTTGCCTCTCCAAAAAAGCCGGCCTTTTTAAGGGGCACGGAATAACTTCCTCCTGCAACAAAATTTAATTGTAAATTATTGAATTTCCAGCCCAAAACTCCACCTATTCCGTGGTAATTGCCGGTAAAGTTGTTTTGAATAAAAAGCCCTGCAGAAGATTTGGGCTGATCGACTCTGATTCCAACTCTTGAAATCAAAAACTCCTTATTGTACAATAAAGTGATTTCCGGACTGGCTTTTACCGGTTGTGAAACCAGGCCTCTTCGGTTTCCCTTTCTTTTTTTTGATGCATGGAAAATGAGAAACAGCGAGGATTGTTTGGAAATGTCCTCTTCCTCTCCGTAGTTCCGGTAGAGAAACCAAAAGCCCGCCAATCCGATTTCTGCCGAAGCAGAATTCCATAATAGTCCTGCTGAAGGCTGGCTAACCGAATACCTTAGAAATTCCTCGCCGGGAGGACTCTGGTGTTCTAAATTTCTGTCAATCGCCCGATCAATAAAATGCACAAACCATTGTTTTTCAGCTGAGTGAAGGCTTAATCCGACGGATGGAATGAACTGTCCGTTCCGGCCTGCTTCAAAGGGTTTTGAAAAGGAAAATCCGGCACCTGTGTTATTGGTATTGAATTTTCCTTCCAGTCCCTGGTAAAACTGAACCGAAAATCCACCTTCCATTTTTTCCAGCCACGTATCGTAAGTTAACGCCCATGTATTGTTCAGATTTTTTTCCGGTTGTGATTGAAACTGCAGGCTGCTCCACAGGTAAGAATCTTTTTTTAACCCCGCGTAAGAAGGATTTAAAAGCAACTTGTTGGACCAGGGAATGAGCCCTTTTTCGATTTGCGAACTGGCTGTAAAGCTTATCCAAATGAAAAAAACAATTCCTGCTATTTTAAATCCGTATTTCAAAATTGGCTTTCAAATAAGAATATTAACGGATTAAAGTAAGAATTTCGTGTAAGAAATATTTTTTCTGTTCGCCGGCATTTTTTAGTGCATCATAAATTTTGTTTTTAGCAATCTCCACAATCTCCTGTTCCGGAAAACTTTCCATATTTTCGATTACCGTAAAAGCTTCAAAGCCAGTGTCCCAGTTTTCCTGAATAACCAAATCGACAAAAACCGGAAGATAGTTTTTATAATCGAGCCCGTTTTCCCAGCAGGCCGTCGTCAGTTTTTTCCGAATGGGCAAATATTTTGAATTTTGAAGCGCTTCAACTAAAACAGGCACCGCATCTTTGATTTTTAAATTGTTAAGAATAAACAGGATTTCCGTTTCAATTTCAGGTTCGGGACTGGAATTCAATAAATCAAAAAGCGGAGGAAGGTAAGCCTTGTTGCCTTTTTCTTTTAAGGAATTTAATGCAGCTAAAACTGTTGCCGTATTTGCCGAAAACAAATTCGCCTGAATGTTTTTATCCGTTTTTTTATTTTCCATAACAGTGAATTTTGAATCTGCAAAACTAATCATTTCAGGGGGATTTTATGGCCGGCTGCCAAAAGCACATTTACGCTTAAATGGTTACCTTTGCGACACATGGGAAACATCGATGAATTAAGGGACGCCAGTATTGCCCGGCTGATGTTCAAATACTTTGTGCCGGCATTTGTGGGTGTGTTTGTAAACGCACTTTACAATATTGTTGACCGCATATTCATCGGGCAGGGAGTGGGAGCCGAAGCGCTGTCGGGTATTTCAGTAATTTTCCCGGTGATGCTGATTATGATGGGTTTTGGAATGCTTATCGGTATTGGCACCGGAGTTTATGTTTCCATCAGTTTGGGAAGGAAGAATATGGAGCGGGCCGAACAGACGCTGGGAACCGGATTTTCACTTATGGTTTTGGTTTCCTTACTGATAATGGTTGTTACCTACCTGCTGAAGGAGCCTATTTTGCGGTCGTTCGGCTCAACCGAAGAAACGTTTCAGTATGCCAACGATTACCTCAATATTATTCTG
>CAZXHP010000094.1:0-5773 GCA_964639655.1 uncultured Mariniphaga sp. | reverse complement strand
AGCTAAAAAATAAAAATATACGCGTAAACCGCGGAATTCTGGTTGAAATTGTTGCCATTGGTATGGCGCCGTTCTCTATGCAAATTGCCAATAGTTTGGTTCAGGGGCTTCTCAATAAAAAGCTGATAGATTTTGGCGGTGATTTGGCTGTTGGAGCTATGGGAATTGTAAACTCGGTGATTTCGCTGGTCATTATGGCAATTGTGGCCGTGAACATGGCATCTCAGCCTATCATCGGATTTAATTACGGGGCCAAATCGGTTCAGCGGGTGAAAGAGGCTTTGCGCCTCTCGCTCATTGCGGCAACAGTTATTGCTCTTGGTGCTTTTATTTTTATTGAAGCTATTCCCGGGGCGCTCGTCCGGTTATTTAACAGCGACAGTCAGGAACTTTACGATATTTCTGTGCATGGGTTGCGATTAGTAATTTTAGCTCTTCCCATCGTTGGTTTTCAGGTGGTTGCATCACATTTTTTTCAGGCCATTGGAAAAGCCAGACTTGCTATGTTTGCCACCCTGTTCCGGCAGGTCATCGGCCTCATTCCACTGCTTTTTATTTTACCCGGTTTTTGGGGAATTTCGGGCATCTGGCTGGCTTATCCCATTGCCGACACCATGGCGGCAGCAGCTGTTTCCATACTGTTGGTCAGAGAATGGCGAAAATTGCCGGAAATGGCCCTGTAAAAAAAAAATGAAAATTAATGAACCCGGATTTTTCGGAGTGCATTCTTAATTTGAACCAACCCTCAATCCAAACCCAGCGCTTCGTTGACCACTATCGTCAAAAAATTCTGAATCAGTTTTTGGTTGTAATATTCAGGATGAAACTGGCAGGTGTAAAGCAGGTTACTGTGGTGTTTCATAATTTGGTTGCGACAGGTTTTGGATGTGGCCAGTAACCCGAAACCCGGCGGCAGTGAAATGGAATCGTTGTGCATTTGTTTAACTGTAATTTTTTGTGGCAGACCAGAAAACAGCGGGTCATCTTCCAGAATTTCCACCGTGAAGTCGCCCGATTCGGGTTCTTCTCCGCGCAACAGTTCCGAACCGAAAAGATATCCGGCAATGTGATGTCCGGCACAAATCCCTAAAACAGGTTTTTTATACGATTTCAACCATTGGAAGTAAGGGAAATGGTGTTTCACAATATCGTCGCCCTGCGGCGAACCCGATAGCAGAATGCCGTCCTCTTTTTCAAATTCGAATTCAGGACAGTCGCCGTATTCAATGGTTTCAGATGTAAAACCAGCCGCAGAAACAATTTTTTCCAGCGGTCGGGTAAATGCTGTAATGCCCCGCTCCGCATTGTTTACAACGAGTATATGGATTCTCTTTTCCGGATTCATGGCGTAAAATTAAGTTTTTTTATTATACACGCTGTCCTGTGTTTTTCGGTTGTTAAAAAATGATTTTCTATCTTTCGGCCATAATTCGTATAATGGTTAATTAAAAGAAAATGAAGAAAATATTGGTTTTTATAGCGGCAGTGGCATTATTTGCATGCAGCCGGCAGGAAGAAGGATTCGAAATTACCGTCAACCTCGATGGTGCAGAGGGGCAGATTTTGCTCGAAAAAAGAGGCGCTTCACAGTGGATTCCGGTTGATACAGCAGATATTGTGGACGGAACCGCCGTTTTAAAAGGCGAAGTTACTGTGCCCGAAGATCATTATTTATCGGTAATGGGGCAGCGGGCAAAAACGATATTGTTTGTCGAAAACGCGAAGATGACCGTTTCGGGAAATATCGATAACCTGGAACTGATTACTGTTACTGGTTCGAAAACGCACGATGAATACAACCAGGTGAACAGCCGGATTCAGGAAATTGGGGAAGAGTATATGGCTTTATATCAGCAGGCTCGTGAAGCGGCGGCAGCAGGTAATGAAGAACAAGCCACGCAATTGATGCAGCAGGTGGAAGAACTTTACGAAAGTACCAATACCATTCAGGCCGATTTCATCAGAGATAATCCCGGCTCTTATGCAACACCTTATTTTTTGTCGCGGGTGCAGTATGGTATGGATGTGGACGAGCTGGACAAGCTGGTGAGTGCCCTCGATCCAAAATTGACCGAAGTACCGTCAATTGTTGCGCTAAAGGAACGTATCGATAAACTAAAAACGGTTGCGGTGGGACAGGTTGCCCCCGATTTTACCATGAACGATCCCGATGGCAATCCGGTGAAATTTTCAGACATTTATAAAAAAAATGAATACACCCTGCTCGATTTCTGGGCAGCCTGGTGCGGTCCCTGCCGCCAGGAAAATCCGAATATTGTGGCCGTTTACAACGATTACAAAGAAAAGGGTTTCAGTGTGTTTGGCGTTTCGCTCGACCGCGATCGCGATGCCTGGCTCAAAGCCATCGACGATGATAAACTTACCTGGGAGCATGTTTCCGATTTGGCCTACTGGAACAACGCTGCAGCCCAAATGTATGCAGTGAATTCCATCCCGTCCAGTTTAATTGTGGACAAAAACGGCAAAATCATTGCCAAAAACAAACGCGACGAAGAATTGCGTGAAACCGTTTCGGAACTGCTGGATTAATATGCAGCCGCATTTTGTTGAACGGGTGGCGTGATTTTTAATCGCGCATTGTGAATTTGGGATTAAAAATAGCATACTCATTGAAGAAATTGAGGATTTTGTTTTGTACAAGGTCCTCAATTTTTATTTGTTTCAGTTTTTATCAGGGTTGAAATGCTACATTTGCACCCTGATAAATGCAAAATTATTTTGGTGAAATAGCGGGATTGCTCACGGCGGTTTTCTGGACGGTTACCAGCATGGCGTTTGAGTCGGCAGGTAAAAAAGTGGGCTCGCTGGCGGTGAATCTCATCCGGCTGGTCATGGCTTTCTTTTTTATTGGAGTTTACAACTGGATTGCCCGCGGATTTTTTTTCCCCACCGATGCATCCCTTTTTCAATGGCAGTGGCTGGCACTTTCAGGGCTGGTGGGTTTTGTGATTGGCGACCTGCTGCTTTTTCAGGCGTTTGTGGTGATTGGCGCACGCATTTCCATGCTTATGATGTCGCTGGCCCCGCCGTTTGCAGCGTTTGTGGGCTGGCTGATGCTGGGAGAGGTGCTTACACCAAAAAGTTGGCTGGGAATGGCCATTACCATGGTTGGTATTGTTATCGTGATTTTGAAACGGGAAAAAACTGAGCAGAACGGTTCAATCGTGCGAAAGTTGACATCAAGTTATTCTGTTCCCGGAATTTTGCTTGCACTTGGCGGAGCGCTGGGGCAGGCAGCCGGATTGGTGCTTAGTAAAAAAGGGATGGGCAGTTACGATGCTTTCTCCGCTTCGCAAATCAGGGTGTTCGCCGGAATTGCCGGGTTTGCCATTCTTTTTATTTTTATGAAACGGTGGCCACGGGTTTGGGCAGCACTCAAACATGGTTCGGCCATGAAACGAATTACACTCGGTGCATTTTTTGGTCCGTTTTTGGGTGTTTCCTTTTCACTTTTGGCTGTGCAACATACCGAAACAGGCATTGCCGCAACGCTGATGGCTATTGTGCCGGTACTCATCATTCTGCCTGCAGTAATTATTTTTAAAGAAAAAGTGAACTGGAAAGAGATTTTGGGTGCGGTGGTTACAGTAGGTGGAGTGGCATTGTTTTTTCTGTAAAATTGTAAAATTGTCAAATTGCGAAATTGATAAAATGTCAATTTGATGAATTGCAAAACGGTTAAATTCATGAATTTTTTTATCCTTAACACATTCCTGCATTTATGCCTTCATGCATTTCTCTCAATTCAAATAATCCCGCAACTCGGCAAGTTTCATCTGCCGATCCATGGAAAAACTGGTGCTTTCGCGGTCAACCTTTTCCAGCAAAAAGTAAGCTTTTCTAAAAAAATCCAGCTTTTTTTCTGCCTCTTCTTCCAACTCACCCTGTTCCTTTAAAACAAACGCAATCATTTCAATATGGTTATTCGTGAATTTTTTTTCCGAAACCAGGAATTTGACGAGCGCTTCAATGCTTTTCTCCTGAATTTTTGTTTCTATTTTCAGAAAATTATAAAAATAGCGTATCTGTTCTTCAGCTTCTTCATTCTGTCCTTTCTTCCTGAAATTGAATATTTTCTGAATGACATCAAAAAGCATCATCAGTTGCCGCATCAAATAATCGCGTTCAATACCCATCTTTTTACTCCTTTTGGTGTTTGTTAAAAGTAATGTAAGTTTTGAAAATGCGTAACATGGATTACCGGAATTATTTTGATGATGATTTGAGTTTTAGCGACAATCTGGAGGAAGGGAAAGATTTTTATCTCGAAAATGGTTACCGGGTAATGACAGCGGAATACCTAAAAAAACGCGGATATTGCTGTGCCAATGGTTGCCGGCATTGTCCGTACTGGCCAAAGGCGCAAAAAGGAAATACACGGTTGAAGTAATTGCCCTGTAAGCTGTCATGTCCCGTCAGCTTGCAGGTTTAGCGGTAAAAAACCTTTATTATTGCCGCGAATGTTTATTTTTGCTTAAAATTGATGTTAATGACTGGAAAAGAGCTTCGGATTGTTTTTATGGGAACCCCGGGTTTTGCCGTGGCCGGTTTAAAAGCGCTGGTTGAAAACGGCTACAATGTGGTTGGTGTAATAACTGCTCCGGACAAACCGGCCGGCAGGGGCAAAAAATTAACCGAACCGGCAGTTAAAAAATATGCGGTTGAGAAGGGTTTGAAAGTCCTTCAGCCCGAAAAACTGAAAAACCCTGAGTTTCTGGAAGAATTAAAAAATCTTCAGGCCGATTTGCAGGTGGTGGTGGCTTTCAGAATGTTGCCCGAAGAAGTATGGAACATGCCCCGGCTGGGCACTTTCAATCTTCATGCATCATTGTTGCCGCAATATCGCGGGGCGGCGCCGCTCAATTGGGCCATTATTAACGGTGAAACAAAAACGGGAGTAACCACTTTTTTGCTCGACCATAAAATCGACACCGGTAAAATCCTTTTTAGTGATGAAATTGAAATCGGGTATAACGATACCGTTGGCGACTTGCACGACCTGTTGATGGTAACCGGGGCCAGTCTGGTGCTTAGAACCGTAGATGCGCTGGCCGAAGGAAACGTTAAACCCATAGCACAAACTGAAATTCTTCCGGAAGAAAAAATCAAAAATGCCCCGAAAATTTTTAAGGAAGACTGTAAAATCGACTGGACAAACGATGTGGAAACCGTTCGGAACCTGATTCGCGGTCTGTCGCCCTATCCGGCAGCATGGGCTAATTTGGTGCATAAAGAAACCGGTCGTACACTCCCCTGTAAAATATTTTTTGCCCAACCTGTTATTACCGAAGAAAAAGCAAAGCCGGGAACAATCGATTCCGACGATGAAACTTACCTGAATATAGCCTGCGGCAATGGCTGGCTTGAAATTACCGATTTGCAGCTTTCAGGGAAAAAACGGTTAAAAACCTCCGATTTCCTTCGCGGGTTCCGGCAGATTTTCGACTACCGGTTTGAATAACAAGCTTCCTCCGGCAATCCTGTCACCCTGTCAGAATTGCTGGCATTTGAGCTTTTGGTTTGATTTTCAATGTTTTGTTGAAGCTTTAAGCACACATGCTTTTTTTCTGAATGCAATTTTGTCCTTTTCTGTCTGAAAATGCAGGCACTTCTGCCTTTGGTACAAAATGTGCTTAGGCACTGTGTCGATTTTTAAAATAATTGTTTAATTATAAAACGTAGAAAACAATGGCAGAACTAAAAGGTAAAATTCTGGCAGGAAAAATCCTGGTTAAACCCATGGAAGCCGAAG
>CAZXHP010000093.1:10506-14094 GCA_964639655.1 uncultured Mariniphaga sp. | reverse complement strand
GACAAAATTTACCCTGTTGCTTATCGACGACAATGCAGACATCAGGCAATATATCAAATCGCGGCTGAATAACGATTACAACATTATCGAGGCAGCCGACGGAAAAGAAGGTTTGACCAAAGCCATGCAGCGAATGCCCGATCTTATTATCAGCGATATTATGATGCCTGAAATCGACGGACTTCAGCTTTGCCTGAAGCTAAAAAACGATATACACACCAGTCACATCCCCATCATTCTGTTAACCGCGCGGACAACTTATTTGCATGTAAAAGAAGGTTTTGAAGTGGGCGCTGACGATTATATCATCAAACCATTTAATGCCAATTTATTGCGGCTTAAAATAAACAGTGTACTCGCAAACAGGGAACGGTTGAAACAATCGCTTGGGAAAAAACTTCCATTCGAATTAACTGCCTCCGAAACAACATCGATGGACGAGCAGTTCTTAAGTAAAGTGTACCAGATTATTGAAAAAAATATTTCCAATCCCGATTTTCTTATCGATGACCTGAGTAAAGAAATTGGGATGAGCAGAGCCAGCCTGTACCGGAAGATTAAAGCGCTTACCGATTCTTCGGCCAATGAATTTATTAAAAAGTACCGTTTGCAGGTTGCCAAAAAGTACCTCAGGGAAACCGACCTTTCCATTTCCGAAATATCCTATAAAACGGGCTTTAAAAATCCAGCCTATTTTACAAATTGCTTTAAAAAAGCCTATAAAATGTCGCCAAGCAAATATCTCCAAAGCATTGACATTTCCTATAAAGGACATATAAATAACTGATATATCCTGAAACGGTAACCCCTCTGAAAACAGATGTTTTTTAGCACATTTTTTCACTGTTGATATAAAATCGAAACTTTCTGATTCAATTTTATAACCAGTGCAACATTTGAGTCGGGTCTCTGAAACATTTTGGAAAACCGGAATATATTGCTTGCTATAATTTTGAATCCTGTATTTATACAAACTCAAAATGAAAATTATTAAATCATTATTCTCTACTTCGCGAAGACGTATGATCTTCTTTTTTATTTCATTTATCGTAATTGGATTCTCAATTCTCATAGTACTGTTTACAGCTTTTTCTTAATATAAACCAAATCGAGTATTTTTATGAAACACAAACTGAATTATTCTAATCGCTTTAAACCCGTCCTTTACCTATGGATGGTTTTATGGATCGCAATGTTCAATTTAAGTCCGTTCCAGGTCATTGGAAACAGCGACTACTTAAACGATCAAAACGACAAGACTGTGAAAGGAAGGGTAATTTTACCCGATGGTTCGCCTGCATTCGAGGTTACCGTTATGGTAAAGGAAACACTTTACTCGGCATTAACGGATGAAAAAGGGCAGTTTTCTGTTTCGACCACGGTGCAGAATCCTACCCTTATTTTTTCTCAGCAGGATTATGAAACCCGGGAAATAACAGTTGAAGGGAACGATGAACTCCTTGTTACTTTAGTGCCGGTAAAATATATTGATCTGCTTTGGACCCGGCAAAAAAAGGATTTTGTAACCAGTGCGGTTTCTTCTATATCGGGAGAAGATGTAGAAAATCTGCCGGGGGTAAACCGTAACAATGTTTTGGGAGGAAGGCTTGCAGGCCTCACTGTCCAGCAATCGAACGGGCAACCGGGGCTGGAAAACAGTTCGATTTATATGAGGGGGCTCAGAACGCTCGGCGGGGCAGACAGAAGCCCGCTTATTCTTATCGACGGATATGTAAGAGAAAGCGCTGAGTACCTGAATCCGAACGATATTGAAAGCATTTCCCTGCTAAAAGATGCTGCCGGAGCGGCTATTTACGGGTTGCGCGGAAGTAACGGGGCACTGTTAATAACCACCAAAAGAGGTAAAGTTCAACCGCTGGAAGTGAGTCTCGATGCGAATTTTGGGGTGCAGACGCCCACAAGATTACCTAAATATCTCGGGTCTTACGAACATGCGCTTTTATACAATGAAGCCAGCCGGAACGACGGTGGCGTAGATGTGTACGATGTGGAAGCGCTCGACGCTTTTCGCACAGGCTCCGATCCTTACCGGTATCCGAATGTGGACTGGATGGACGAATTCCTGAAAGATTACTCCACACAGCAGAATTACAATGTCAGCGTAAGAGGGGGAACCAAACAGCTCCGCTATTTTGCCTCGGCCGGATATATCGACAATACGGGTTTGTACAATGTGGACAAAGACGCTAATACGTATAACACTAACCAGGATTTTAACGTGTACATGCTCCGTTCAAATGTCGATGTACAGGTAACACCTAAATTGTCGGCTTCTATGGACATGAGTGGAAGAATCCAGCGCTGGAATTACCCGGGGAATATGAGCAATCCTATTTCCGTTCTCTATCAACTTCCGCCTAACCAGTTTCCTGTGTTCAACGAAGACGGTTCGGTAGCCGGTAATTCCCAGTACACCAACAATCCTTACGGGCTGCTTAACCTGAGCGGCTATTCAATTAACACACGGCGTGTAACCGATGCTACATTTAAAGTGAGGCACGATCTCGATATGATTACAGACGGCCTTCTTTTCAGGGCTGCCGTTTCTTTCGACAGCTTTTTCGATCAGGTTGTCAGACGACACAAAGGCTTTGTCGTTTATGAAGGAAGCCGTGAAAATGAAAGAGGTGTTAAAGAACCTGCAAGCCAGCAAAACAACAACGATATCCGCGACAATATGCGCGTGTTCGATATGCAGTTCGGTTTTGATTATGCCAGAAGCTTCGGCAAGCACGATTTAAACGGACGGTTTTTCTGGAACCAGAACAATTTTTCAGGAGATGGTTCCACCATGCCGCATACCTACCAGGGCGTTATGGGAAGGATGAATTACATCTACAACAACCGCTACATTGCCGATGTATCTTTTTCATACCAGGGAAGCGAACAAATTTCTGACAATCAACAATATGTATTGTTCCCGGCAGTTTCGCTCGGCTGGATACTTTCCGAAGAAGAATTTATGAAAGAAGGATCATCAGCAATCAGCTTCCTGAAAATCAGGGGTTCTCATGGTCTGACCGGGAATGACAGCGGAATCAGTTATTTTCAGAAAATGTCGTTTTATGAAAAGGCAGGTTCCTATTTAATCGGCGATAACCTCCGCAGTTATGGTGGTTACCGCGAAGGTGTTTTTGGCGATCCCGACATTACCGCGGAAAAGTCCCGAAAAACAAATTTTGGTCTCGACAGCCGTTTTTTTAACGATAAACTGAGTTTTTCCGGGGATATATTTTTTGAAGAAACCTCAGGCATTATTCTCGGTCTCAACGATGTGCCCGGAATACTCGGCGCAAGGGATATGCCGAGAACAAATGTCGGTGTTGTGGAAAACAAAGGTTTTGAATTGCAACTAGGCTACCATGAGCAAATCAACGATTTCTCTTATGGAATCCAGGGGAATCTGTCCTACGCAAAAAGTAAAGTAATCGACATGCAGGAACAGGAATACCCGTTTGCTCACAACTACCACACAGGTTATCCGGTCGATGCCAAATTCGGTTACCAGTCGATGGGCTTTTTCTACGATGAAACCGATATAACAAACAGTCCGGTTCAAACTTTCGG
>CAZXHP010000093.1:0-10406 GCA_964639655.1 uncultured Mariniphaga sp. | reverse complement strand
CATCGATACGCGTGAAACCGCCGCTTACCCGAGGTTAAGCCTTACCGGCGACGAAACCAACAACAAGGCGCCCAATTCCGATTTCTGGCTGAAAGATGCGTCTTACACAAGGCTTAAGTCGGTTGAATTAGGGTATTCGTTACCTAAAAAGACGGTAAATTACCTGAGGTTGTCAAAACTGAGGATTTTTGCTACCGGTTACAACCTGCTCACTTTCGACAAAATTAAAGTTATCGATCCGGAAGCGCCGGGTGGAGGTAACTCATATCCGATACAGCGGATTGTCAATTTTGGAATCAACGCCCAGTTTTAACCGAAAATATTACAACTATGAAAAATTATATAACGATAATCATATTAACGGCATTAATATTTAGTGCCTGTGAAGGGCCGCTCGACGTGAAGCCTTACGATAAATACGAAGCTGAGTTTGTTTTTTCTGTGACCAAAAAAGCAGAAGAATATGTATTGAATACGTACAATGTTCTTCCTTACGGAAATTCAAATTCCAACGGCTATAACCGGCTGGACGGAGGAGATGCTATGATAGCTTCGGCATCGGACGAAGCGATGCCGAATATGTCGGGTTCCACCGTGACTTATCTTACCAACGGATCATTGTCTTCCACTTCGCCAAATCCCGATAATACATGGAATCATAATTACCAGTATATCCGTGCTATCAATCTTGGCCTGGAAAATCTGGATTATATGCCTGAGGTGGATCAGGAGCTAAAAGAGCAGTATTATGGAGAACTCATCTTTTTGAGGGCGTTTGCCCATTTCGAGCTGGTAAAAAGGTTTGGCGGTATTCCGATTGTTACCCGGCCGCTCAATGTTCAGGAAGACCTGGCTATACCAAGGAATACATTTGAAGAATGTATCGACTTTATTGTTGGTGAATGCGACCTGGCCATTCAGACATTGCTCGCTCCCGAAGAAGCATCGGGAGGAAGTTTGGGACGAATTTCCACTGGAGCTGCAATGGCGCTTAAATCAAGAGTTTTGCTGTATGCGGCAAGTCCGCTGTACAACGGCAACGGGTACGACGGATCGGGAAATTCCCTTATTTGTTACGGCTCTGCTTCTCCTGCAAGATGGGAAGCAGCAGCCCGTGCCGCCGCCGATGTAATAAATCTCCACTATTATGAGCTTTTTTCCGGCACAGGGTTGACCGATGGTCACACCGATACCCAAACCATGTCGATTGGAGAAAAAAACTACCGCGATATTTTTTACACCCTTGCCGGGAACAACGAGTTGATTTTAGTTCGAACTTCAGCATTGAGTAATGCGGTTGAAAAGAAAAATACACCCGTGGGCTATACCAACGGGGAGGGCACAACCGGTCCTTCGCAACAAATTGTGGATGCTTACGGAATGGTGAACGGCAAACAGATTGGCGACCAGGGATCGGGATACGATCCTGCCGATCCTTATACCAACCGCGATCCCCGGTTTTATGCCAGCATCTTTTACAACGGTATGCAATGGTCGGGAAGAGCCGTGGAAACCTACATTGGCGGCGCCGATAATGCAACCGGGGCAACCAACGCCACAAAAACCGGATATTATTTATCGAAATTTATGAAAAGCGATGTGAAAATTGCGGGTTCGGAAACCAATACCTACCACTGTTTTCCGCTCATTCGCTATGCCGAAATTTTACTGAATTATGCAGAAGCGATGAACGAAGCTTACGGGCCGGATGCCGATCCTGAAGGTTTTGGGAAAACAGCCCGCAATGCCGTGGAAGAAGTGCGTGCAAGGGTTTTACGCCCGTCCGATGCCGCGGTTACTGCTCCTGCCGGAGACAAAGATGCCATGCGGGAAGCAATCAGAAAAGAGCGGAGAATTGAACTCGCTTTTGAAGATCACCGGCATTTGGATGTGAAACGCTGGATGATTGGGCCGGAAACCCTCGGCCAGAATTTACAGGGAATGCGTATTACCAAAAACGGGGATAATTATTCCTATGAAGTTCAATCCAACGTATCGGACAGGGTTTTCGACGCGAAAATGTACCTCTATCCGATACCGCAAAACGAGATCAATAAAAATAAGGCGATGGAACAAAACCCGCTTTGGTAAAATTAACAACCTATAAATTAATAGAAAAATGAAAAAATTTATCATACTTACCATAGGCATAATCGTTTTGGGTTTCCATGTAACTGCTCAGATTGCCAGAATCAGCGGTACGGTTACCGATGAAAGCGGCGAGCCTTTACCGGGGGTAAACATTGTGGAAAAAAACACGACAAATGGTACTGTCAGTGATATAGACGGGAATTATAGCCTTTCGCTGCAAACACCCGGTGCAACTGTGGTGTTTTCATTCATAGGATTTGAAACGCAGGAAATTCCGGCGAATTTAACAACTATCGATGTACAGATGACTGCCGGTTCGCTTGGTGTTGACGAAGTGGTAATTGTAGGCTACGGTACACAGAAAAAGGAAAGTGTTGTAGGTTCTATTGCAACGACAACATCCGAAGAACTGAAGCAAATGGGGACACCGAACCTGAGTAATGCGCTTGCCGGACGTGTGTCGGGAGTTATCTCCATGGTGGGCAGCGGTCGCCCCGGTGGCGACGATGCCGAAATCTACGTTCGCGGTGTAGCCACATTAAATTCAGATAACTCCAGGCCGCTAATTCTTGTCGATGGCGTAGAACGCGATTTTACACAGGTGGATGCGGAAGATGTCGAATCGTTTTCTGTGCTGAAAGACGCATCCGCCACCGCGGTTTACGGGGTACGTGGTGCAAACGGAGTTATTTTGATCACTACCAAAAGAGGCAAAGTCGGTAAACCGACAATCAGCGCCAGGTACACCACCACGCTACAGCAGCCCACCCGGCTGCCCACTTATCTGGGCTCTTTTGAACATGCTCTTTTGAGAAATGAGGCGTTGATGAACGACGGGTTGAACCCTCGTTTTACGGAACAGGACCTGCAACATTTCCGAGACCAGGATTCCCCCTATACCCATCCCGACAACGATTATTTCGAAGACTTTCTGCGGAAAGTATCCTACATGCACAACATGAATATCAATGTCAGGGGCGGTTCCGACAGGCTGAGGTATTTTGTAGGAACCAACGGCATGTATCAGGATGGGATTTACAAACAATTCGAAGGGGCACGCACTCCGACCAATGCGCACTTTAAACGGCTAAACCTGAGGTCGAACCTCGACTTCGATCTGACAAAAACAACTACGCTTAGTCTCGATCTGAACTCGAGGATTGAAAGACAGCAGAATATTTCAATCGGCGATATCGGTTCCACTTCGCTGTTTAGCGAAATGAACACTACGCCGCCTTACTTTTATCCCTATCGTCTCCCAAATGGCAGTTACGGAGGAAATCCGGACGGAGGCGCCAATATCATGGCTATACTGACCGACTACGGTTACAATCAGGTAAACGACAATATTCTGGAAGGAACCTTCAAATTAAACCAAAAGCTCGATTTTGTTACAAAAGGATTGTCGGCAAGAGGAATGGTTAGCTACAACAGTTATTTCGAACGGGGAACAAAAGTGGGCTACTGGCCTCCTACATACACTTATGATCCGCAAACCGATACCTACACGGAAATTACGGAAGAAACGCCTCCGTGGATAAGTACGGTTGACGGGGATGGTCACCGCCGAAGAAACCAAATGGAAGTGGCGCTGAATTATGCCCGGACGTTCAATGGGCACGATGTGACCGGCCTACTGCTTTACACGCAAACACAGAGCTTTGCCAACCAAAATGTTCCGCAGGGGTTTTTAGGCTATGTGGGAAGGGCCACTTACGCCTACAAACAACGGTACCTTGCCGAATTTAACTTCGGTTATAACGGTTCCGACCAGTTCGATAAAGCAAACCGGTATGGCTTCTTCCCTTCCTTCTCTGCAGGTTGGGTAATTACGGAGGAAAACTTTATGAAAAACATTCCGGCTATCTCCTTCTTAAAGATCAGGGGCTCTTACGGTGAAGTCGGAAACGATAAAATCGGATCGGATCGTTTTCTCTATCTTCAGACTTACAACTTAAGCGGCAACTATTTTTATGGGACCGACCAGTCTTTCGGCTCGCAAAGTGCACTGTACGAAGGCGATTTGGGTAACACCAACGTAACATGGGAAGTAGGCAAAAAAAGCAATGCAGGCTTCGATATGAAAATGTTCGACAGTAAGTTTTCTCTTAGTCTCGACCTGTTCCGCGAAATGAGGGTAAATATTTTCACTTCACGAAATACCACACCGAATATGTTGGGTGTCGGACTTCCCAGAGAAAATATCGGGAAAGTGGAAAACAAAGGGTTTGAAATTGAAACCGGCTACGACAACAGGGACGGACAGTTACAGTATTTTGTAAGGGGAATGTTCTCACTCTCCAAAAATACAGTGGTATTCCAGGATGAAGTGGTACCAAAGTTTGAATATATGCGGCGGACCGGAAAATCAGTGGGACAGAATTTCGGGCTGGATGTAGTAGGATATTACACTCCGGATGACTTTGAAACAGACGGCTCCGGGAATTTAATATTGAGCGAAGCCGGGAATCCCATTTTAAAGGAAGGCAATGCTGTTCCTACATGGGAAGCCGTTCAGCCCGGAGATTTAAAGTACCTCGACCGTAACAACGACGGTATCCTCGATACCTTTGACGAAGGGCCAATCGGAAATTCCCGCATACCTCAGTTTATTTACAGTATTTCCAACGGATACCGTTACAAAGGTTTCGATTTCAGCATGATGTGGCAGGGATCGGGCGGAAACCATAAATTTATCACCGGATCGGGGGCTTACGAACCGGTACGCGAAAGAAACAGGTTTCTTGAAATTCATAAAGAACGCTGGACTGTGGAACGCTGGCAAAACGACGAGGCAATCAATTATCCCCGCTTGTCCAGTGCACAGAACTCACACAACCACCGCAACAATACCTTCTACCTGCAAAAAGGCGACTTTATCCGGTTGAAAAACCTTGAATTGGGGTATAATTTTCCCAAAAGGATTACAAGCGGACTTGGGATTTCAAACCTGAGATTATATGCCGGAGGAACGAATACGTTGACATTTGCGTATATTAAAAACTTCGACCCGGAAACGGGAAGTTCTTCGGGGACATCTTATCCGCAAATGAAACTCTGGACATTTGGTGTAAACGTAACTTTTTAACAATCAATAAAATATCGACGTTATGAAAATATTGAATTCTATCACCATAATTTTCCTCGGCATCCTGTTTTTTGGGTGCCAGGAAGATGCAACTAGTCTTCTGGATAAGGAAGAGACCAATGATATTTACGAAGACCAGGTGTTTACAGATCCGCAATATGCCACATGGTTTTTGAATGGGGTGTATCGCGAAATGAACAGTGGTTACTTTAAATGGGGTTCTGCAGGTTTTCTCGGAAATGCAACGGACGAAGGAGCGCCGAAGGCCAACTGGGACAATGCCTATAAATTTGCATTGGGCTCCTGGGGACCGACAATTAACCTCCTGAATTTTAATCCGTGGAACAAATATTACAGTGCCATTCGCGCGGCCAACAAATTTTTGGAGAATGTGGATATAATACCCGACGCTACCGAGCCGTATGTTAACGAGTCGGTGCGGCAGCGTATGAAAGGCGAAGCGATGTTTTTACGCGCTTTGTTTCACTATGAACTGGTACAGCATTATGGCGGGGTGCCCATTATTACCCAAACGCTGACGCAATATGATGAAGAATTGCTTTACCAATCGAGAGCAACATTCGACGAATGTGTTGAATTTATTTGCAGCGAAGCGGAAGCAGCAGCCGCATTGCTTCCCCACGCAAACGAATATTCCGACTCTGAGTTTGGCAGAGCAACCAAAGGTGCGGCATGGGCACTTGTTTCACGTATGCGTTTAATAGCTGCCAGTCCACTTTTTAACGATCCGGCTAAATCAGGTGATACTCCCTGGAATGGAGCATATGACCCGTCAAAATGGGTAAAAGCTGCGGAAGCGGCCAGAAAAGTGATTACCGAAACAAATGGCGCATACAGTCTGCACACTACAACTTCGCCTGACAATTACGGTCATTATGAAGATTTCTTTATAAGAAGATACAGTCCCGAAGTTATTTTATCTTATCAGAATACGCAGAGTACCGGATCATTCAACCCAACAAGGGTTTGTGTGCCGGGCCCTTTTTTCAACTATGGGCACGGGGTTATTAACAACATGCCCTTGCTGAATGTTGTGGCTGATTATGAAGTGGTTGAGATAAATCAATCCGGCGAGGTTACCGGGGCAAAAGAACTGGGACTGGATAAACTGGTTGCGGCTTACGAAAGCGGACAGCCTGATCCTGAAACCGGTTTCGACCCGCAGGATCCTTATAAAAACAGGGACCCGAGGTTCTACCAGTCAGTATGGTATAATCAGGTAACGTGGCCGGCGCGCCAGTCAGTGGTATTTCATCCCTGGCAAAAAGATCCCGATTCGAATTTGTCTTCCGACGGGCCACACTGGCTTACCGGATGGACCAACACAGGCTTTTTCCACCGGAAATTCATCGATCCGTATGCGAACCAAACAGGCTGGGGGACTGTCTTGAATACAAACCACAACTATCCGGTTTTCAGATATGCCGAAATCTTATTGAATTATGCTGAAGCGTTAAACGAAGCATTCGACAACCCGGATGTTGCTCCGTCAGGCTACCCGATGTCGGTGCGGGAAGCAATCAACCAGATAAGGGAAAGGGCTGTTTTCCCCACATACCGGAACCAGCGGATCATTCCTCCGGGAATGCCGGCCAATGCAAGGGGCGAGTCGCTGCCTCCGTTGCCCACCGGTTTGTCGAAAGACGATATGCGTAAAAAAATCCGCCACGAGAGGCGCATCGAGCTCGCTTTCGAAGAAAACAGGTTTTGGGATATCCGCCGTTGGAAAATCGGCCCGGAAACCCAAAGGGCTTATGCAAACCGAGTTTATCGCAGGGATGATGGCTCGTTCCGTTACGATGTGGAAATGTTCCAGTTCAGGGAATGGAAGGATAAATATTACCTTTTCCCACTGGCAGAAGGCGAAATAATGAAAAATCCCAACCTGGAACAAAATCCGGGCTGGTAGCAGAAGTGAACGGAGGAAAAGAAGGTGTTTAAAAAGTTGTCCGGAATAATTTTTTGAACGCCTTCTTACCTTTTAAAAGAATTATTTGTCTGGCGAAAAATATTTAAGATTATGTTAAACTTTATCAAAGCCGGATTATTTTATTTGGAAGTGTGTTTATGCCCGGCTTATAAAACCGATTGGTAAAACAACAGGGGACCAGGTTTTTTGACCTAAGAATGAAAGCCAATTCCCGGCAGGAATGGAGGGAGGAGGTAAATGGGATATACTGAGAGATATGAAAAAATAATTCGGATAAATATTCATGGAAAAAACAGGGTAGGAGCCGGTAAAGCGTTGTATTTTTTTTACATAACCTGCTTTCTTATTATTCTTTTTGGAAAAGAAAGTTATCTTTCGGCCCAGGTGACCGGATATAAATGGGAAAACCTGAAAATCGGCGGTGGCGGCTATGTAACCGGCATTGTCATTCATCCAACCGACAAAGATATTATGTACATCCGTACCGACGTGGGAGGCGCTTACCGCTGGAATAAAAATGCAGCCCGTTGGGATCAAATGCTTAACTGGGTAAGTCCTGAAAATGCCAATTTAATCGGCGTCGATGGTATGGCGTTGGACCCCAATAATCCCGAACGGGTTTATCTTGCGCTCGGCCAGCGAATAGATGAAGAAGGCGGAATTTTCCGTTCCGAAGACAGGGGCGAAACCTGGACTAAACTTTTCGATGTTGCCTTCGAAGGGAACGGGCGAATTGCAAGGTGGATTGGCGAATGCATTGCCGTGGATCCCCTGAACGGCAATATCATTTATGCTGGTACGCGAAAGCGGGGTTTGTGGCGCAGCGACGATGACGGAAAAACCTGGTCGAGAGTGGAGGATGTTCCTGAAGGATATACGGGCGTCAGGCCGTCGGGTGTCCGATCTATTGTTTTCGATTCTGCCGAAACGAAAAACGGACGGTCGTCCGTCATTTATGTGGGCGTACCGTACAGCGGCATTTATGTTAGCCACAACGGCGGTGAATCGTTTGCCCAAATTCCCGGCGCGCCGCGTACGCCGGCAAGAATGCAGGTGGTAAACGGCGAGTTGTTTGTTACGCATGGCCGGGGTTTCGTCTGTTATTCAAACGGAGAATGGCATGATTTTACGCCGGAACCCGGTAAAAATTATGTGGCGCTGGCTGTGGACGAAACCGATAGCCGGAAAATGGTAGTGGCCCAACGCTACGGAAAATTCTTCAATCCCATCTACCGCTCTGCTGACAAGGGGCGGACATGGGAACAAATTAATACCGAACAAGTTCCGGCTAAACTGAATGTAACGATTCCGTGGTGGTCGAAAACCAGATTTTCGTCTGCTACGTCGGCCATGGCACTGGTTCCGGGTGGATCGGGTGAATTGTATTATACCGACTGGTTCGGCGTTTGGCAAACACCGGATATTTGGGCAAAAACATTGAATTGGAATACGGTGGTACGAGGGCACGAGGAAACAGTAGTGTTGGCTCTTGTTTCACCACCCGCGGGCCCCTTGCTGTACTCAGGGGTTGCCGACGTTTCGGGTTTTATTCATGAAAATACAACGGATTATGTCACCCGGAAGATTTCAACATTTAACGAGTGTTTTAGCATTTCGGTATGCGAAACCCGACCTGCCCATGTCGTCCTTTTGGGTGCGAAAAGCTGGGGCGGAGAGGAAACAACCTTGCTGACATCTGCCGACTTCGGCAAAAACTGGACAAAAAAAACGCTTCCCGGCGGAGAAAAACTGGGACGGATTGCTGTTTCAGCTTTAAATCCCGAGTGTATGGTCTATGTTTCAGGAAACGGAAATGTTTACTGTTCCCTTGATGGAGGTGAAATTTGGGAAAAATGTGAAGGTACGCCTGAAAATGTGATTGAGTTGGAAAATGTCTGGAACAGAAATAAAATACTGACTTCCGATTTGGTTGACGGAGGTTTTTACATTTTTAAAGAAGGGACAATTTATACTTCGAATGACGGAATTGCCTGGGAGCGAAAAAATAAAATCGCTGTTTCGCATTTGGAAGACAGATTTATAAATATAGTGTCTGTTCCCGGCCGTTCGGGAGAAATATGGATAAGTTTGGGGACGGACGGATTGTGGAAAACGGATGATAAAGGAACAACTTTTAACCGTACTCCCGGATTTGACAACGCCCGTTTAATGTGCTGGGGAGCTCCTGCTCCGGGTACCGATTTGCCCACGGCTTATGTTTACGGCAAATGGAATTCGAACTGGGGAATATACCGTTCGGTCGATATGGGCGAAAGCTGGGTGAGGATAAACGACGACAAAAACCGGTTTCCTGCCGGTGTGGCTGCCATCGATGGCGATAAGAATGTGTTCGGACGGATTTATGTCGGAAGCGGTGGTTACGGGATAAGTTACGGGGAACCTGCAAAGTAAAAACAGGTTGAAACAGATAATATTCATTTAAAATCTACATGATGAAAACGATAAAAAATGCCCGGTTGTTGGTTATTTTGGCAGTACTTCCCCTGGTTTTTATCTGCTGGACAGATGTTTCCGGCCAGGAGAAAAAGGGAAATTACTACATCGATCCCGGAACACCCGAAGGATTGCGCGAGATTTTTCGCTACAAAAACGATCGCGTCCCGTTTCTGAGTTCCCACAGGGGAGGGCCTGAAATCCACCTGCCCGAGAACCATACCGTTACATTCGCCAACACGCTGAAGCATACTTATTCTGTCATGGAAATCGACCCGCGCTACACAAAAGACAGTGTAATTATCGTGCACCACGACCCCGTTTTGCGGAGAACAACCACAGGCGAAGGAAGGGTTTCCGATTTCACCTATAAAGAACTGAAAAAGCTGAGACTAAAGGATATGAGAGGAAATCCAACCGGTTACAAAATTCAGACCCTGAAAAAAATGCTGAAATGGGCAAAAGGAAAAACCGTGCTGGTGCTGGATAAGAAAGATGTTCCGATAGAAGAACGTATAAAAATAGTGGAAGAATGCAACGCCCAGGCCTATGTAATTGTTATGGCCTACTCGTTTGAAGAAGCCAAATTGGGATACAGCCTGAATAAGGATATCCTCATGCAGGTATTTATCGGCAAACCTGAAAAAGTGCAAGAATTCGAACAAACCGGCGTTCCGTGGGAAAACATTGTGGCGTTTGTGAGCCACCAGATGCCCGAAGATACCTCGGTTTTCGATTTGGTAAACCGGAAAGGCGCATATTGTATATTGGGAACTTCCAGAAACCTCGACAGGGAATTGATCCGGGGAAACGTTTCGGATA
>CAZXHP010000092.1:9185-14339 GCA_964639655.1 uncultured Mariniphaga sp. | reverse complement strand
TTCGGGCGTTCGGAGTGCATGGTAAAACCATACAACTGCCGCGATTGTCCCACTGCAAAATCGCAGATATCAATCATCTCCTGCACTTCGCCCAGGCCTTCCTGGTAAATTTTTCCCATTTCGTACGATACCAGTTTGCCGTGCGGTTCTTTGTACTTTCGCAGCTCCAGCCCGATTTGACGAACGATTTCGCCCCGTTTGGGCGCCGGCCATGTTCGCCAGATTTTAAACGCTTCTTTTGCGGTTTCAATCACCTCATGATAATCCTCCTGTCCGGCCTGCCGCACCTCTGCAATTTTCTCTCCGTCAGACGGAGAAAACGATTCTACCACTTTCCCGGAGGTTTCTTTCCAGACGGTTCCGGTACAAACGCCGGAGCTCACATTTTCGATTCCCAGTTTTTTTAAATCTTCCCTGATATTGAATTGATTTGCCATTATTTAGATTTTTGATTAAAATTCATTTTTTGCCGCGAAAACAGACGTTATATTCTACAAAATGAGTTCTGTCCATTTCAGGTCGTGCAGCGTATTGATGCTCTCCACCAAACCGCCGGCTTTCAGAATTTCCAGTAATTTTCCGGGGAGCGGTGCAAAGGTGAAAACCTTCTTATTTACCGTCACTTTTCCGGCTGCCAAATCCACCAAAACAGCATCACCACGTGAATAAAATTCAACTGCTTCGGGCAGAATGATGATGGGCAATCCCTGGTTAACGGATGAACGGAAAAAAATGCGCGAAACCGATTTTACAATGACCGCCTGCACCCCGGCATGGCGCAATCCCACTGCCGGATGTTCGCGCGAACTGCCGCAGCCAAAATTATTGCCGCAAACCATTATGTCGCCCGGTTCAACGTTTTTTGAAAACGCTGCATCGAATCCGGCAAACAGGTGTGGAAGAATCGCTTCCGGTTCGGCGCTGCTGATTTTGTAAGTCAGGTTTCCGGCAAACATCTGGTCGGTATTCAGGTTGTCGGCATCCGAATAATCCCACACACTTTTTGATTTACGATTTTCACCCGCCGGAATTTCAATGGTGGGCGTTTCTTTTCTTTTAAAAAGAACCGGTTTAATTTCCTTTTCCTGAAAAGGCGAAACCAACTTTCCGTGCAAAGCAGAAAAAGCAACTGTTTCGGGTGATGCAAGGTAAATATTGGCCTTTTTGTTGCCCATTCTTCCCAAAAAATTACGGTTGGCGGTGGACACTACATTCACATCATCGGCGGGAATTCCCTGTCCGGTACCCAGACAAGGTCCGCACGAAGGAGACAGCACATTGGCTCCGGCTTTCAGAAAGGTTTCAATAATTCCTTCCTGAACAGCCCTCAGGTAAATTTGCCGGGATGCCGGCGTTACCAGCAACTGAAATCCTTCGGGAACTTTTTTGCCTTCCAGTATATCTGCCGCTGCGCGCAAGTCTTCAATCCTTCCGTTGGTGCAGGTGCCAATCAGCGCCTGCTGAACCGGAATTTCGCCCGTTTCGGAAACGGTTTTTACGTTTTCCACCTGATGTGGACAAGCCACCAGCGGAACGATTTCCGAGAGGTTGATTTCGTATTCAGCTTTGTACACCGCATCATGGTTGGCCCACTCGCCGTGCACATCGTATCCCAGAAACATACTCAGCACACTGTCGGCAGGGAAAACAGCATTTTTGGCACCCATTTCCGAAGCCAGGTTGGCAATGGTCATTCGGTCGGCAATGGAAAGATTCACAACACCCTTCCCGTGAAATTCCACCGACAGGTAATCGGCGCCGGCAGCACCCAACATACCAATAATGTAAAGCGCCACATCCTTTGCCGACACGTATTTTCGCAGCTCACCGGTGAGGGTAATTTTTATGGATTCGGGCACCTTGAACCATGTTTCTCCTGTTCGCCAGATTCCGGCAGCTTCGGTGCGGTCGATGCCCGCTGCAAAAGCGTTAAACGCCCCGGCCGTGCAAGTGTGGCTGTCGCTGCCCACGATTATCATTTCCGGACGGGCATATTTGGCCATCAACTGGTGGCAGATACCTTCGCCCACCTCGTGAAATTTTTTAATGCCCTGCTCTTTCACAAAACGGCGAATTGCCTGGTACTTGTTGGCCAGGTTCGAGTCGGTGGGCGGTGCGTTGTGGTCGAGCACCACCAGTAACTGGTTCGGGTCAAACACCGTTTCGCCATACATTTTTCGGAAAATGGTTTCAATGGCGGAGGTGTTGTCGTGGGTCAGCACCAGGTCCGGGTTCCGGAAAACAATTTCTCCGGCCGGCGCTTCCAGTATTTTTTCTGCGAATGTTTTTCCTGACATGACATTAAATTTAATTACCAAATATTTAAGAAATTAATGGCTAAAGCCAATAAAAAAAAACCAGGTTACTTTTTTGCCCCCGGCTTAAGCCGGGGGTTAAATTTCGTACACATAAACTGGCTTTAGCCGTTAATAAAAGTTTTCTTAACTTTCTCATCAACCAAATTTTCAAACAGGACTCAACAGTCCTCCCCTCTTATAAATTTGCATCTGTACTTCCGAAAACGGTTCAACAAAAGTTTCGTTTCCGTTCTCGAGATTGGTTACTTTCCCGCTTTGCAAATCAATCTGAATGCGGTCGCGGTTTTTCAGGTTCAATTCATCCAGCGAATGATACACCAGCACAGGAAACGCCGCGTTGATGGCATTCCGCTCGTAAATAGCGCCGAACGATTTGGCCAGAATGGCCTGGTTTTTCAGTGCAATAAAACAATCCACCGCCTGTTGGCGCGAGCTGCCGGAACCAAAATTTTTTCCGGTGATGACAATATCTCCCGACTCCGATTTTTGGGCGTAGTTCTCCCACCCTTTCAGGTTGCCAAAGGTGAACTGCCCCATCTCTTCGAGATTTGTAATGGCCAGGTGTCGGTTATGAAAAATCATGTCGGTATCGATGTTGTCTTCAGCGATTAACCAGACTTTCCCTGTAATCACTTCCGATTTTTCTTCTTTTTCAAGCTGAACTTTAATTTTCCCTTTCCCAATTTCCTTTGGAAAAAATAGCGTTGGTGAAAAAGGCAATGCGGCTTCTGTGGTAATGTGCCCGGCCACTGCCGATGCGGCAACCGTTGCCGGCGATGCCAGGTACACTTCTCCTTTTCCCTGTTTACCGGCAAAGTTGCGGTTTCCGGTGCTGATAGTCACTTCATCTGGGCCGTTTTGCCCGATTTGTCCGGCTGCGCAACCGGCACAACCGGCGTTCCCAACCAAAACACCGGCTTCCTTAAAAATCTTTAGCAGCCCTTCGCTGAGGCATTTTTGCCAGATTTCATCGGTGGCAGGAACGATTTTCAATACCACACCAGGGGCCACTTTTTTTCCTTCCAAAATGCTGGCTGCCACGCGTAAATCCTCCATACGCCCGTTGGTACAGCTACCTATGAAAGCCGAATCGATTTTAATACCCGAAATTTCATCTACATCCTTTACATCATGCGGCTTCCCCGGCATGGAAACGGCCGGGCTAAAATCTGTCAGGTTCAAATGGAAAACCCCGGCATAAACAGCAGTATCATCCGGAAAAACCGGTTCAAAATCTTTCCCGGAGCGTTTCCGGCAGTATTTGACGACCTCATCCGAAGGCGGAAAAAAAATGGCAATAGCACCCATTTCGGTAGCCATGGAAGCGATGGTAATCCGCTGGTCGAGCGTAGAATGCTTTAAACTGTTGCCATGAATTTCAACAGCTTTTCCCAACAGCGAATTAGCACCAAACCGGCGCAACAGATTCAGCACCACATCTTTGGCATACACATCTGAAGGCAGCAATCCGTCCAGCACAATTTTTACCGTCTCCGGCACCTTGAACCAAACCTTACCGTTGGCCCAGGCTGCCGCAATATCCTGGTCGCCCATGCCCTGTCCGAAGCTTCCGATGGCGCCCAGAATATTGGCATGCGAATCGGTGGAAACCAGTGTACTGCCCGGCACCGCCAATCCTTTGTCGATGGCGAGGTGCGTACCAATTCCCGCATCGATGTCGAAAACCGGAATGTTGTTGTTGCGGGCAAAGATGCGACAGAATTGCTGGTTGGCCGCATATTTCTGGTCTGAACCGGTGGGATTGCAGTCGAAAGTAAACCAGGTTTTGGAAACGTCAGCCACTTCCAAGTCGTTTTTTTCGATGTTTTTCACCACGTTGGCGCCACCAAAATCGCGGGCCAGCCGCACATCGATTTCCACATCCACAATTTCGCCGGGCTGAACTTTAATTTTGCCCGAATGATTCGCTATTATTTTTTCGATGATGTTCATGGTTGTCAAATCTTTAACCGCTCCTTAAACGGCAAAAACGTCATAAAATCAGCATGATGAACCAGGTACGCTTCGGTAGTGCGCTTCACCATATCGCCCTCGCCGGCGTGAGTGGCAATAATGTGGCACACTTCGGACGGAACTCCGCACGCTTCGGCCAGCGAAACGCCCGAAAACGGATGACGGAGGTATTTTCCGTAACTGCCCTGTACCGCGTTCCCGTTTTCATCCAGCACATATTCCAGCAATTTCCCCACATCGGCCAAAATGGCACCGGATATCAGCACATCCATGTCCACCGGCAGTTCGTCGCCAAAAAATTCCTTCACTTTTTTTCCGGCTTCAAAAGCAATATGCACTACAGCACGCTTGTGGTCCATAAACGAAACTTTTAAACCGGGTCCGCAGAGCAGGGTAAACGGAATGCGTTTTAAATCGTCGCCCGTAAGCACGCCCTTTTCCAGCGCCAGTTCCCAGGTTTTTGCGGTCTTTTCGCGCAATTCCTCATCCTGAATCCAATTCAGCTCCGGCCACAGTTCATACACATTTTCCATAACTCCGGTTATTTAAGTTTTGAAATGATGGCATCGGTCATCTGTTGCGTGGAAGCGGCGCCTTTTTGCAGCACATCCGGACTTCCCTGCAGTTTTTTCATGTCGTAGGTCTGCACTTTTCCTTCCAGAATCACTTCGGCAATGGCCTGCCTGATTTTCTGCGCTGTTTGGTGTTCTTCTAAATGGTCGAGCATCATGCAGGCCGATTCAATCATGGCCACGGGGTTAACAATAGAAACCGGATAATCCGCATACTTGGGCGCCGAACCGTGTGTGGGTTCGAACACACCAATACCTGAGTCGGGATTGATTTGTGCCGAGCAGGCAAA
>CAZXHP010000092.1:0-9085 GCA_964639655.1 uncultured Mariniphaga sp. | reverse complement strand
CACAGCGTTACCGAACGGTAGTTGTACTTTTGAGCATGCGAAAAAGCAGCGTGCAAAATGCGTTGTGTGGCTTTTTTCGTAAAAATACGGGTGGACACCGAAAGTTCCTCCACCGGCACATGTCCAAAGTTTTTCACAAACTTCGGATGCGTCATCAACGCTTCATAAACTTTAACCGGCGGATTGCTCCATTCCACCCCGCCGTACAACCCTTCGGTATTCTGCCTGAAAATAGCTACGTCCACCAGTGGTTCTTCTACTGCACCGTTTGCCCCGCGCCGGATAAAATTGAGCGGGTTCCCTTTGTAAGAACGGCAGGGACGCAGACAAATATCCAGATTAAAATGTTGGCGCAACCCCACAATCGGACTAAAATAGACCAGTCCCTTTTCTTTTAAATCCGGCGCCAGTTCATTAAAAGCTTCCTCTTTTGGTTTTGAGGTGATGGCTCCAAACAGGGCGGTTTTATGTTTTTCGATAAGCTGAATGGTGCGCTCCGGAAGCGGATTTCCCTCTTTGCACCAGAATTCCCAGCCGATGTCGCCTTTCACATAATCGGCTTCAAAACCGGCAGCATCCAGCACACGGATGGCTTCTTCCAAGACAATTTTCCCGATACCGTCGCCGGGAAGTGTTACAATGGTTTGTTTCATACTTCAATATTTTTTACCTGACGGATGGCGTCGATGACGGTTCCGTCGGGCCATTTTACAATGCCGATGAGTTGATCGGTAAACTGCGGTTTTTGCGGTTTGCCGCAAATGCGTTCGGCTTCCTCTTTCAGTTCGTAAATGGTTTTTAATGGCAAATTGGCCGCCTTTGCTTTTTCAATTAAATCGGCACGCAGCGGATTAATAGCTATGCCGCGTTCGGTTACAATCACGTCAATCAGTTCGCCCGGACCGCAAAGCGTGGTCACTTCGTCCACGATTACAGGAATACGGTCGCGGAACAACGGAACAGGTAAAATCACATTTTTGGCATGCAGGCAGTTTTGCCAGCCGCCGATTCCGTGCAACAGGTAGCCGTCGGAGTGCGTCACCACATTCGCATTAAAATTCACATCCACTTCTGTTGCACCTAACGTTACCAAATCAATCATCGAGGTAAGATTTCCCTTTGAATGGTAGTTGTAGGCATTGAACACCGAAAAGTTGTGGTGCAGCGGATTTTCACGCATGGACTCAATGGCTGCCGTATCGAAAAGCTGGCCTTCCAGAATTTTCTCAGCGGTTCCTTCCTGCAGCATCTGCACACTGTATTTGGTGCTACCGCCAAAACTGACTGCCGCTTTCCAGTTTTTTCCCTTTAGCATCTGATGTACAAACACCCCAAATGCCAGCGAAATGCTGCCAGCGCCCGACTGAATAATGCAACGGTCGTGCAAAATTTCTGTTTCGAGGCAGAAACGGGCGGTGAGCTCCGCAATTTTCAGGCGGTCGGGACTGCGGGTGATTTGCGTGGTTCCCGAAACAATTTTTTCAGGAATACCGATTTTATCAACCACAACCACGTAATCTACATAATTTCCTTCGAGCTGAATGGGCAGGCAGGGAAAATCTACCAGGTTGTCGGTCACCATAATCACTTTTTCGGCGTAGCGCACATCCATTTCGGCAAACCCCAGAACGCCGCAGGCCGAGAGCCCGTAAAGTGCGTTGGCATTGCCGAAACTATCACAAGACGGCGCGGCAATCACGGCAATATCGATTTTCACCTCGCCGTCCTGAATGGCTTGTACCCGACCACCGTGAGAGCGCAGTACCGCTGTTCCGCGCATTTTCCCTTCGGAAGTAAACCGTCCGAGCGGCCCGTTCAAACTGCCTTCGATGTGGTGGATGGTTCCGTCTTCGAGATACTTAATCAGCGGACTGTTGCAAGGAAACGAGGCCGACGGAAACCAGCGCAAATCTTTTACGCCAAGTTGGTGGGCAATATCGAAAATCCGGTTGGAAACCAAATCGCCGTCGCGAAAATGGTGGTGTGTGGAAATAGTCATTCCGTTTCCAAGTCCGGCTTTTTGCAGGGCTTCTTTTAATGAGCTTACCACTTTGTTGCCGTCTTTCGGAAAATCGACAACCGACGGAATGGATGGCGCATGTTTTTTCCCCTGAACACGGTATTTTCCAACGCCCTGAAACGGAATGACCTCCTGACCATTTACCTGTGTCGGAATCCTTCTTCCGGCTGCATTTTTAACCCAGTTCGTTTCCATAACTTTCCATCCAGTTTTGATTTAACAATCCGAAAACTACAGCATTTTCAATGGTTTTCTGCGCCCTTTTTACCACCGGTGCATCCACCATTTTCGAGTCAACCGCCACCACACCTTTTCCTTCTTTTTCGGCCTGAAAAAAGGCAAAAACAATTTTTTTCGCTTTTTCGATTTCTTTTTCCGAAGGAGAAAAGCTTTTGTTTACCGTTTGAATTTGACCGGGGTGAATACACCCAATTCCTTCAAAACCGAGCGCTTTGGAACTTTGTGCGGTATCAGCCAGCGCCTCCAAATCCTCAAAATTGGACACAACCGAATCGAGCGGCTGAACGCCGGCAGCACGGGCGGCGTTAATAATCCGGCTGCGGGCAAAAAAAGACTCCCGGCCCTCGCTGGTGCGCTGTGCGCCAATATCGGCGGTGTAATCCTCCAGGCCGATAGCCAGCGCCACTACATTTTCGGAAGAAATAGCAATTTCAAAGGCATTTTCCACTCCCAGTGCCGATTCGATTATGGGAATGAGGTGAACAGTACCTACCTGGCCGGTGATTTTGCGGATACGCTGTTCCACAAACAAAATATCGTCGGGCGACTCGCACTTGGGAATGACAATGGTGTGAACACCAAACGGCACAATGTATTCCAGGTCGCTCAGCCCTTCCGGTACCTGGTTGATGCGTACCATACGTTCGGCGCCGTAAAAATTTACCTGGCACAGCGCATTGCGCACCAATAGCCGGGCTTCGTGTTTTTTCTCCGGTAACACAGCATCTTCCAGGTCGAGAATTACCGCGTCGCTTCCGTAAATTCCGGCATTAATCATCATTTTCGGGTTATTGCCCGGAATGTACAAACGCGAGCGACGGAAACGGTTTGCAGCAATGGGATAATCGTTTTCAGGCAATTTTTCGAAAAGAAAACTTTTTCCCGTGGCTACCAGCTGTTTGATGCACGCTTCGAGCCGGGCGGCAATGACAAACGGTAAAGCACCCGAATCTTCGATATTCACAGAAACACCCTGCAATCCAAAAAATTCGAGCATTTCGAGGCAAATCGTTTCGATGGATTTTCCGTAAAGCGCTTTCACTTTACTTTTCAGGAATACCTGATTGGATACACCTCCCTCATCCGAAAGTTCGGTGAAACAATCGGAACGAACGGCGTCACCCCTATTCCCGGATGAAACTTTCATGGTTAAAAGTTTTATTGTTAATGGTTATGAAAAACAAAATCAGAATTCAATCACCAAAGAGCAAAGAACTAAAAACAGTGGCTGAACACTTAAAAAACTGCGGACGCAGCTAATGAGAAGCGTTGGAGTCATCGAGGCACTCGGGCAACCCAATGTAAAAAAATACCGGACATTGAAATGACTGTACCATGCCACTAAGTTACGAAATGAAAATTTTGAGCCCTAACAACTAAAAATGTTTTATAACAACAATTGATGTTTTTTCAAAAATTCTGATGCCCGAAATCTGTAATATTTTGGAAAGTTCGGTTTCATTTCAACTTCTTTTCCGCAATTACAACCAGTAATCAGGCCGAATTCAGAAAAATAATTTCATATATTTGCATCCTAAATTCAAGCATTAAAACCATGAACTAAACAACCAGCTTCAACCCAGTGAGAACTTCCAGGCAAATTGTTACAATCAATTACAGACCATTTAGCAATCACCAAAAATGTTGGGATACAAAAAACAGAATTTTTTCCCCGCCATTATTCGTTCAGTTCATCTTAAACAGTTGTGGAAAGATGTAAAAGAAGCCATTGGAGGAACCGAGCGCGATTTTACGGAAGCGAGCGTGGGGCAGGCCATATTAATTCTGGCAGTTCCTATGGTACTTGAAATGATTATGGAATCGGTTTTTGCCGTAGTAGATATTTTTTTCGTGTCGAAACTGGGTGCGGGCGCTGTAGCCACAGTTGGAATAACCGAATCGGTAATGACCATTGTATATGCCATTGGTTCGGGACTTAGCATGGCCACAACTGCGCTGGTGGCACGCCGGATAGGGGAAAAACGAAAAAAAGAAGCCGGCGAAGTTGCATTTCAGGCCATTTTAGTCGGTATTTTTGTTTCGCTGCTTATTGGACTGCCGGGGATAATTTTTGCCAAAGAATTTTTATTGCTGATGGGCGCTACCAGCGAAATGGCAGAAGAAGGTGCACTGTATCCGGCTATTATTTTTGGCACAAACCCGGTAGTAATGTTGCTTTTTATAATTAACGCCGTTTTTCGCAGCTCCGGCGATGCAGCAATTTCCATGCGGGTGGTTTGGTTTGCCAACCTTATTAACCTGGTGCTCGACCCCTTACTTATTTTCGGTATTGGCCCGTTCCCTGAACTGGGTTTGGCAGGCGCTGCCATCGCTACGGGTATTGGTCGCGGACTGGCGGTAGTTTTTCAGTTTTACCTGTTGTTCCGGGGAAATCACAGAATAAAACTATACCTGGAAAATATAAAAATTAAAATTAAAGTGACGCTGGAATTGCTCCGTATTTCCGGAGGCGGAATCCTGCAAAACCTGATTGCCACTTCGAGTTGGATTTTTTTAGTGCGTATAATTGCAGTGAGCGGCCCCGAGGCCCTGGCCGGATATACCATTGCCATCCGAATAATTCTTTTCGCATTGCTCCCGGCCTGGGGTGTGAGCAATGCTGCCGCTACACTTGTTGGACAAAACCTGGGAGCAAAACATCCCGACCGGGCCGAAAAATCGGTGTGGATAACCAGCTATGTTAACATGACGTTTATGGGCATTACAGGCTTAATTCTGGCTTTTTTTCCTGAATTTTTTATCGGGTTGTTTATTCATGAACCTGCTGTACTGGAAAACGGTGTGCTGGCACTGAGAATTGTAAGTTTCGGATTTTTATTTTATGCACTCGGAATGGTGCTGATTCAGGGGTTTAACGGCAGTGGCGATACATTTACACCTACCAAAATTAACCTGGTTTGTTTTTGGCTGATTGAAATTCCGCTTGCCTACCTGCTTGCCATTGTTCTTGAAAAAGGATTGGCAGGTGCGAGTATTGCTATTGTTTCGGCCGAAAGCCTGCTTGCTTTAATTGCTTTTTTCCTTTTCAGACAAGGGAAATGGAAATTGCGCAAGGTTTAATTTTTTATATTATTTTTACGTGGTTAAACATTTACATGAAAAACCACAGTTTTTTAATAATTCTGATTTTACTTAACCTGCAGGCTATTTCAGCAAAAGATAAAAAAGAAGAGAAGTCCCGGGTACAGGTTAACCTGCTCATCGAAAAAGGAGAGCAATCGATTGGCAGCTCACCCGACTCTGCTCTGGTTTTTGCAGAACAGGCCCAAAATATAGCCGAATCCATCAATTTCACCGATGGAATTGCCCGGTCGTTTTTATTAAAAGGCAAAACGCTGAATGCAAAACAGGAATATAATTCAGCGCTGGCCACACTTAAATCGGCAATGCCTTATGCTTCAGACGAAAACACCCATGCACTCGGACAAAATTACTATGAAACAGGCTTTTCGTATTACCACCTCGGCAGGTCAGACAGCGCGGTATGGCAGCTCGAAAGGGCACTGGAAATGTTCGACCCGGTGCGGCACACAAAGGAAATAGCTCTGACTGAATGGAGAATGGCTCTGGCGTACTGGCGGCAAGGATTGTACGTTGAAGGATTAACGCACATTCAAATCGCACAACAGCTTTTCGAAGAACTAAATGACATCAGGTACCTTGTGTCTGTTTACAATTCAAAAGGCGCCATTTTATGGGGGCTCGCAAGCTACGAAGAAGCACTGGAGTTTTTCTTCGATGCCTTGTCATTGAACAAAAAAGAAAATGTGTACCCCGACCTGAACATCATTCTTCTCAATAACATTGGCCTGGTTTATCACGATTGGGAAGACTATGAGAATGCCATAAGGTATTTCAAACAGGCAGAAGCATTAATCCCGCAATCGAACCATCCGGTTGGCCCCGCCTACACCTGGCTGAATATGGGCACACTGTTTTTACGACGCGAAAAACCGGATTCGGCCCTGGTATTCCTGCAAAAAGCCCGCGACGGTTATGCCAGCGCCGACGACATTAACGGAGTGTGCCTCAGCAAAATACGAATAGGAGAAGGCTATCAGCAAAAAGGTGAATTTGCTTTAGCGCATGAAACCTTTACCGATGCCATTAATGACAGCCGAAAAACACAAAATAAACATCGCGAAGCAAATGCCCTGTACTATCTTGCTCAGAACAACCTGGCGCAAAACAACCTGGAAGAAGCTTTGGCCACCTCGCTTGCCAGTCTTGAAATATCAGAAAACGGTCAGTACAAAGACATTACGCACAACCTGTATCAGCAGCTTTCGACCATTTATGAAAAACAGGGTAAAATTGAACTTGCGCTAAAAATGCTGCAAAACGCCATGAATGTAAAAGACGAAATCTACAAAGAAAAAATTGCCGTACAATACAACATCATGGATTTGGCTTTCGAAAATCAGTTAAAAGAACATGAGAACTCCCGGTTGAAAAGCGAAAATCTTTTAAAACAGCGCTCGCTTTACTTTATGTACGGAACAGCTTTACTTATTTTGGCGGGGCTTATAGCTGTTTCAGTATTTTATTTCAAACTGAAAAAAAGGAAAAAAGAACTTCAGGAAGCCAATCAGGCCAAAGACAAAATATTTTCCATTGTTGCACACGACCTGCGTAGTCCGGTAGGTACCCTGAACAGCATGATCGCTATCTTAACCGAAGAAGACCATGGTTTAAACTACAGGGAATTACTAAACAAATTTAAACCCATCATTGCCGGATCATTCGATATGCTGGAGAACTTACTGGTTTGGGCAAAATCGAATCTCGGCAAACTGGAGACCGACCCCACTATCCTTTCCCTCAACAAAATTATTGATGAAACCATTTCACTGTTTTCCCATTTTTCGGAGGAAAAATCAATTGGAATTAAGTACGAATCAAGTAGTGAAATAAAAGTAATGGCTGACAAAATTCTACTTGAAACAGTTATCAGAAACCTGCTGAAAAATGCCATTAAGTTCACCCCTGAAAACGGAGAAATACGGATTGAAAGCACTATTGAAAATGGTTTTGCAGTAATTTCCGTAACCGACAATGGAGTGGGTATTCCGCAGAAGGTACAAACTTCTGTATTAAAAGGATTTTACCAGTCGGCAGGCACACATAATGAAAAAGGTACCGGGCTCGGGTTAATGTTAAGTAAAGAACTGGCTGAAAAAAACTGGGGTAAACTGTGGTTCAAAAGTACTGAAGGAAAAGGCAGTACGTTCAGTTTTTCGGTACCACTCGCTCCGGTTTCCTGATTGAAATTGGTTGCCGGTTCTTTTACCGATACACCAAAACTTTGTTATAATTTGTATTTAACTGAAATCGGATATTTATGAAAAAGTTTTTTTTACTTGTGCTACTTCCAGTTCATTTCAGTATTTATGCCCAAAATTTAAATTCGGCTGAGTTGGTATTCGATAAAAATAAAGCACATTACCTCTACCATTTTGCGTATGAGTGTATCGATCAGGAATATCCCAACAAATTGGGCCAGGTGCTGGGCGACGACAGTTACCTTGCTCCGCCGCGTGAACTGCATCCTGCATTTTACGGGTGTTTCGACTGGCACTCTTCGGTGCACGGACACTGGACGCTTGTGACCATTCTAAAATCTTTTCCCGATTTTGAATTCCGTGAAGAAATTCTGCAAAAACTGAAAACGAATATCACCAAAGAAAATATTCTGAAAGAAGTGGAATATTTCGATGACGAACACAACAAAGATTATGAACGGACCTATGGCTGGGCGTGGTTGCTAAAACTCGACGAAGCTTTGCTGGAATGGAATTCTCCGGAAGCCGAAGAAATGCACAAAAACCTGGAACCACTCGTAAATTTGGTTTCCGGGAAATTTGTTGAATTCCTCGACAAGCTGATTTACCCGATTCGTGTGGGCGAGCATACCAATATTGCCTTTGGGATGTCGTTTGCATACGACTACGCCAAAAAATACGACAGTGTCCTGGCACAAAAAATTGAAGAAAAAGCAAAAGAATATTTTTGGAATGACAAGGATTGCCCGCTCACCTGGGAACCGGGGGGTTTCGATTTTCTGTCGCCTTGTTTACAGGAAGCTGATTTGATGCAGAAAATTTTACCGGAGAACGCGTTTCAAAAGTGGTTGAAAAAATTCCTGCCCGGGTTTGAAAAAAATCCCGGAAAATTTCTTCAGCCGGCAGAAGTAACCGACCGCAGCGACGGCAAACTGGCCCACCTCGACGGACTGAATTTCAGTCGCGCATGGTGCCTGTTTGAAATGGGAAATTCCCTGGAAAACAAAAGAATGATTGATTTGGGAATCCGGCATTTCAATTACAGCTATAAAAAAATGGATTCGGGCGAATATGCAGGCGCACACTGGCTGGCATCGTTTGCAACGTATGCACTGAAAAAAGCACCAAAACTCAAATAACAAAGCACAAACAATGACCAAAAATCAAAAAACAAATTTCAAACTTTTGAAAATTTTGCTTTGAATTTTGATATTTGGAATTTATTTGTGATTTGTCTTTTGTAATTTGAAATTTAAAAAATTATGGATTTACAAGTTGAAGGAAAAGTATTTATGGTGGCCGCTTCCAGCAAGGGGCTGGGATTTGGCATTGCACAGGAACTGGCAAAAAACGGCGCAACGGTTTGTTTGGCCAGCCGCACAAAAAATGAAGTAGAATCCGCAGCAGAAAAATTAAGGACAGAAACAAACACAACAGTTCATGCATCGGTTTTTGATGCTTCAGATGCGACTTCAATCAAAAACTGGGTAAGTGAGGTGGTAAATGCTTTTGAGCGCATCGA
>CAZXHP010000091.1:0-14412 GCA_964639655.1 uncultured Mariniphaga sp. | reverse complement strand
TTACATTCCAAAAAAAGAAAAAGGACAAATCCGTTTTTCAGGATTTGTCCTGTCAAGTTGTCCTGCCAGGGCTCGAACCTGGACTCTTCTGATCCAGAGTCAGACGTGTTGCCAATTACACCACAGGACAATGCGGGTGCAAAAATAATAAAAAGTTGGAATGATTGAAGCGTTTTTTCAATCCCGTTTAATTGGCCTCCAGAATTTCCAGCAGTTCGTCCAGTTTTGGAGTAAGAATTATTTCGGTGCGGCGGTTCATTTGGCGGCCTTCTGCTGTTTCGTTGCCGGAAAGCGGAACAAATTCGCCTCGCCCGGCAGCAATAATCCGTTGCGGGTCGAGATTGGGGTTGCGGGTAAGGATTTTGGTAACCGCTGTTGCCCGCATTACACTAAGGTCCCAGTTGTCTTTTACTTCACCTGAACCGCGCATCGGCACGTTGTCGGTATGGCCTTCCACCATAATATTGATGTCGGTGTTACTGGCAAGCAACTGGCTTAAATCGTTTAATGCTTTTTGTCCATTCGGATCAACATCCCATTTCCCGGTTTTAAACAGTAGTTTTTCATCCATCGAAACGTAAACTTTCCCGTTCTTTTCGTGAACAGTTAATCCGTTGTCAGTGAAGCCGGTAAGTGCCCGCATTACTTTGTCTCTCAAATCTTTCACCGCCTGATCCTTTTGTGCCAGAACTTCCTGAAGTTCAATCAAACGGGCATTCCGTTCTTCCAGTTCCCTTTCAGCTTCGCGTAACCGGTCTTCGCGCTGATTTAAATTGTGGCGGGCAGTCTGTAGTTCATCCATCAGTAGTTCAATTTCCGATGAACTACCTGTTTTCAGAATGTCGAGCTGACGGTTCAGGTTTTGCATATCAATTTCCAGCCCGGCATATTTTTGTTTCTGGGCATTCAGGTTGTATAGCGCTTCTTCCAGTTGGGTATTTAAGTCTTTGTTTCTTTCTGCAAACTGTTTGTTGGCACTTTCAAGTTCACGATTAGCTGTTTCCAGCCTCATATTCGATTGTTTCAAAAGTTCATTTTCCTGTGTGGCACTTTTTAATTGATCCTGAACGTCAGTGAATTGCTTCATAGAAACACACGACGAAAACATCAGGATTACCGATACGAATATTAAGATATGTGCAGTTCTCATTTTTTAAAATTTTAATTCCGGCTAAATTTACTTTTTTTGCAGGTTGATAGCAAATTTCAATAGATGTAACGTTTTTTAAACAATACGCAGTATTCGATTTGTTGTATCTTTGAAAATATTTTCACGCGCAATGGTTAAAGTTAAAGAAAAGTTACTTGATAAGATAAACAGCCCAGCCGATTTAAAAAAACTGCCGATGGAAAAACTACCCGAAGTTTGCGAAGAGCTTCGCGAGTTTATTATTGATGCGGTTTCAACAAACCCTGGTCATTTTGGCGCAAGTTTAGGCGTTGTTGAACTTACGGTGGCTTTACATTACGTTTTTAATACACCTTACGATTTGCTGGTTTGGGATGTAGGGCATCAGGCATACGGGCATAAAATTTTAACCGGGCGCCGCGCTATTTTTCATACCAACAGAAAGTTTAAAGGCCTTAGCGGATTTCCCAAGCGTACAGAAAGCGAATACGATACTTTTGGAGTCGGACATTCTTCCACTTCTGTTTCTGCGGCCCTGGGAATGGCCATAGCCTCAGGCCTGAAAAAAGAAAAAGAGCGTAAAATTGTAGCGGTTATCGGCGACGGGGCAATGACCGGCGGAATGGCGTTTGAGGCGCTGAACAACGCCGGAGCCTCAAAAGCAAACCTGTTGGTAATCCTGAATGACAACAATATGGCCATCGATCCGAATGCGGGAGTGATTGGTCAGTATTTACTGAATATTTCCAAATCGCATGCCTACAACAGGGTTAAAAAAGAAGTTTGGGAAGGGTTGGGAAAACTCGACGGATTCGGAAAAAAAACCCGTAAGTTCATTCAAAAAAACCAGCATGCACTCAAAAATATTCTGCTCAAAGAGAATAATCTTTTCGAAGCTTTTGATTTCAGGTATTTTGGTCCCATCGACGGACACGATGTTACCTATCTCACCGAAGTTTTACACGATTTAAAAGATATTCCCGGTCCAAAATTACTGCATTTGGTTACCAAAAAGGGGAAAGGATTTTTACAGGCCGAAAGAAACCAAACTAAGTTTCATGCTCCCGGTTTGTTTAATAAAGAAACCGGAGAGATTTACACAGCGGCTTGCCCTGCGGAAAACACGCATAAATTTCAGCATGTTTTTGGAGAAACATTGCTCGAGCTGGCCGAACGAAATGAAAAGATTGTCGGGATTACTCCTGCAATGCCCTCGGGTTGCTCCATGAACCTGATGATAGAGAAAATGCCGCACCGGGCTTTCGATGTGGGTATTGCCGAACAACATGCGGTTACTTTTGCCGCCGGGTTGGCAACTCAGGGTATGGTGCCCTTTTGCAATATCTACTCTACATTTATGCAACGTGCCTACGATCAGGTAATTCACGATGTAGCTGTTCAAAGCCTGCCGGTAATTTTTTGTCTCGACCGCGGCGGTCTGGTTGGCGAGGACGGACCAACACACCACGGAGTGTTCGATATTGCGTATATGCGCACTGTTCCCAACATGATTGTTTGTGCACCGATGGACGAGCCGGACTTGCGCAATCTGATGTACACCGCGCAGATGGGTGAACTGAACCAACCCATTTCAATTCGTTACCCGCGCGGTTGCGGGAATGTTGCCAACTGGAGAAAACCGTTCGAAAAAATTGAAATCGGTAAAGGAAGACAGCTTTCCGAAGGGAAAGATTTGGCCATTCTGACTATTGGCAAATCAGGAATTATCGCGCAGCAGGTTGTTAAGGAACTTGCGCAGGAAAATATTTCTGCCGCTCATTTCGACCTTCGGTTTGTAAAACCACTCGATGAAAGCATGTTAACTCTTGTTTTTGAAAAATATGATAAAATTATTACGGTTGAAGATGGCGCAATAAAGGGCGGTTTCGGTAGCGCTGTGCTGGAATTTATGGCCGAAAACGGATTTTCATCACAGGTGAAAGTGCTGGGAATTCCCGACAGGTTTATTGAACATGGAACCGTGAAAGAGTTGTATAAACTTTGCGGAATTGACAGAAAAGGAATTGTAAAGGCTGCAAAGGATTTGTTAGGAAGCTAAGATACTATTTATTATATTCTGCCGTTTTTCAGAAAAATGAACTAAAAAGCTTACCTTGGATATTTACCTTAAAAGAAAACGCGGGAAAACTTTACTGTTGTTTGTGGCAGTGGTAATAGGATTGGCTTCGTTGCTCTATACCAACTGGTTGACCGGGAAAATGGCCAACGAAGAACGAAAAAAAGTGGAGCTGTGGGCCGAAGCAACCAAAAGACTCGCCGAATCCGGAATTCAAAATGGCAGCCAGGCCGGAATTGAGCAGTTAAATACTGCTTATCTTGCTCTTATTCAGTCAATTCTTGAACAGAATACTACAATTCCCATGGTGATTGTTGAACCTGACGGCAGTTTTAATTACGATGCCAACATCAGTTTCAGCGAAGGCCGAAAAGAGCAGGTGCTGAGCAAAGAACTGGAAAAAATGAAATCCCATTCGGAACCGATCCGGATTAATTTGTCGGAAGAAGAAGACGACTACCTTTTGCTGTATTACCGTGAGTCAAATATTTTAAGAAATCTTCGTTATTATCCTTTTGTTCAGCTGGTTGTAATTATTGTTTTTATCATCGCAGCCTATTCGGCATTTCTGGCTACCCAGCGGGCCGAACAAAACCAGGTTTGGGTAGGCATGTCGAAAGAAACAGCACACCAGTTGGGTACACCCATTTCGTCGCTAATGGCGTGGATTGAAATTTTAAAACTCAACGATGTGGATACGGCACTGATAGAGGAATTTGAAAAAGACACCCAGCGACTCGAAAAAATTACCGAACGCTTTTCCAAAATAGGTTCGAAACCTGAGCTGGTTCCGACAAATATTGTGGAAGTGCTGAATTCAACTGTCAGCTATCTGAAAACGCGTTCTTCGGGAAAAGTGAAATATGAAGTTACCTTGCCTGGAGAAACGTTTTATTTCATTCCGCTGAACGCCGCACTTTTTTCGTGGGTAATCGAGAATTTGTGCAAAAATGCCATCGATGCAATGGATAACCACGGAACCATTACACTGGCATTGCGTGAGAAAGATAACGCAATGGTAATCGATGTTTCTGATACCGGAAAGGGTGTGCCAAAGTCGCAGTTCAAAACCATTTTTCAACCCGGATATTCCACCAAAAAAAGGGGGTGGGGACTGGGTTTATCGCTGGCAAAGCGAATTGTGGAAAACTACCACAAAGGAAAAATCTTTATCAAATGGTCAGAACCCGGGAAAGGAACAACCTTCAGAATAGTTTTAAATAAGTAACCTGCAATACACTTTCTGTGCATTTCTCCTCCCAAATTATTTCTACCTTTGGAAGCTAATTGATAAAAGATTATATGCCACTGCTGAATTCGGTAATAAATTGGATAAATTTTAAGCGGAATTATCAAATACAGTTATACCGCGAGCATCCCAACGATATACAGAAAGAAACACTGCTGAATTTGCTTCGGCGGGCTAAAGATACAACGTGGGGAAAAAAGTACGATTACAGTGATATGCTTTCTGTGGAAGACTTTCAGCAGAACGTTCCGCTGCAAACCTACGAAGACATTAAACCCTGGGTTGACCGCCTGCGTGAAGGTGAAAACGATTTGCTCTGGCCCGGCGAAGTGAAATGGTTTGCCAAATCATCGGGAACAACCAGCGATAAAAGCAAGTTTATACCGGTTACCAGAGAAGCGCTGGAAGATTGTCATTTGCGTGGTCCCAAAGATGTTTTTGCCATCTACATTAAAAATTATCCGGAAACCAAAGTGTTGTGGGGAAAGACACTTACGCTGGGCGGAAGCCATAAAATCAATAACTTCAGCAATAATTCCTACTACGGCGATTTATCGGCCATTTTAATTGAAAACGTTCCGTTCTGGACCGATTTTATCCGTATTCCTCCGGCAGAAATTGCACTGATTGAAGAATTTGAGGAAAAGATGGAGCAAATAATTGAGACATCGCTCGATCAGAATGTTACTTCCCTGGCCGGTGTGCCTTCCTGGTTTTTGGTATTGCTGAAACGAATTCTTGAAAAAACAGGCAAAAGTAATATTCTGGAAGTGTGGCCAAACCTCGAGGTTTTTACGCATGGCGGTGTAAATTTTGAACCTTATCGGGAACAATATAAAAAACTTATTCCTTCAGAAAACATGCATTACATGGAAACATACAATGCATCGGAAGGATTTTTTGCCATTCAGGACGATCCCACCCGGCAGGAACTGATGTTAATGCTGGATTACGGCGTGTATTACGAATTTATTCCCATGAATGAATATGGCAGGGAAAACCCTCGTGTGCTGACGTTGGAACAGGTGGAACTGAATGAAAATTACGCCCTGGTTATTTCAACCAATGCCGGCTTGTGGCGCTACATCATCGGCGATACCATTCAGTTTACATCAAAAAATCCGTACCGGCTGAAAATTACGGGACGCACCAAACATTTTATCAATGCGTTTGGCGAGGAAGTGATAGTTGACAATGCCGAAAATGCGTTGCAGGCGGCATGTCACAAAACAGGTGCAATTATTAGCGAATACACTGCCGGACCGGTATTTATGGGCGAAAACCAGAAAGGAGCTCACCAGTGGATTATTGAATTTGAAAAGGAACCGGATGACAAAAACAAATTTGCCAGGATACTTGACGATAGCCTGAAAGAGCTAAACTCGGATTACGAGGCCAAACGATACAAGGATCTTACGCTGGAAATGCTTCATCTTACAATTGCTCCCGGGGGAACTTTTTATCAATGGATGAAGAACAGGGGAAAAGTTGGTGGACAGAATAAAATACCCCGACTTTCAAATGACCGTAAATACCTCGATGAACTTATCAAATTATTAGAGAAATAATCCTTATTTTCAACACTCGAATTTAAACGAAGAATTATGCATATAGCCGTTGCAGGAAATATTGGATCCGGAAAAACCACATTAACAGAGTTGTTGGCCAAACATTACAAATGGACTCCTCATTTCGAGGATGTGGATGAAAATCCGTACCTGAATGATTTTTACAACGATATGCAACGTTGGTCGTTTAATCTGCAGATTTACTTTCTGAATTCGCGGTTTAAACAAATTATCGATATCCGCAAGTCGGGAAAAACCATTATTCAGGACCGTACCATTTATGAAGATGCCGAAATTTTTGCGCCTAACCTGCATAGTATGGGCTTAATGAGTACACGCGATTTTAAAAATTACAAAACGCTGTTCGATTTAATGGTGGGCCTTATTCAGCCACCCGATTTGCTCATTTATCTCAGAGCTTCTGTTCCAACACTGGTCAACCAGATTCAAAAACGTGGTCGGGAATACGAAAATTCCATCCGTCTCGATTACCTGAAACAGCTCAACGAACGTTACGAAAGTTGGACAGCCGGCTACAAAATGGGGAAATTGCTGATTGTTAATGTAGATAATCTCGATTTTACAACCAACCCGGAAGATCTGAGCTCGATTATTGACAAAATCGATGCACAGATTCACGGCTTGTTTTAGGCTTCAATTGCTTTTACCTCTTGAATAATTTTAGCCCACTTGTTTTCAGGAATTTTAGCACCCATTACTTCCACTACTTTGCCGGAAATGAGGGCGGCAATCTGTCCGCATTTTATAAGCGAAAGGTCTTTCGTCAACCCGTACAGAAAGCCGGCAGCATAATTGTCGCCGGCACCTGTGGTGTCGATAGCAGCGGCTTCAATAATTCCAACTTTTGCCTGCTCGCTGCCCCGTTGAATAAGGGAACCCGACTTTCCGGTTTTTACCACAGCCAAATCACACATCGCAGCAATTTCGGGTAACGCTTCCATCGGCTGTTTTCCTGTAAATGCGTGGGCTTCCTCCTCGTTGGCAAAAACAATATCAACTTTCTCAGCTACAAGCTTTTTCAGGAAAGAGAGATTTTGTTCAACGATATTGAAACTGGAAAGGTCGATGGCTACTTTCAAGCCTTCTTTGCGGGCCAAATCCACAGCTGTTTCAATCAACGTATGGTCCTGAACCAGGTAACCTTCGATATAAAAAAAGGAAAAACCCCGGAACATTTTCGCCGAAAGCTCTTCGGGTTTTAAGTCGGCAGCAGCTCCCAGGTAAGTGGCCATGGTACGTTCAGAGTCGGGACTTACCAGAGCCATTACCCGGCCGGTTCCTTTTTCACCTGAGATAAGGAATGCCGCAATTTGTTTTTGTTCAAATTCCTGCCGGAAAGCTGTCCCCAGTTCATCGTTACCAATTTTGCCAATATACCCGCACTTTGTACCCAATGCAGCTAACGTATGCACAGTATTGGCCGCCGAACCACCGGATGTAATTTGCCTTTGGTTGAACCGTGTAGCTTTATCTATTTTTTGTGATAACTCCTCATCTACGAGCGTCATGCTGCCTCGCGGCAATCCGAATTTCGCCAGCACGGTGTCGTTTTCAAGAATGTTTATTACGTCAACAAGGGCATTGCCCATTCCAAGCACGGCAGGTTTATTCTCTTTCATTATTTTTTCTTTTTACAGTTTATGGTCATCAATTTTGAAATTTTTATCTGTTCTCAACAAGCAAAATAATAAACTTTTTGTGGTTTAAGGAAAGTGATCGGTTAAATCCCCGAATCATTTTTTTAGTTTTTTGAATGAAAATTATGTTTTACAGCAGATTTTCAGAATTTTTTTTCTGAAAATGCAATAAAATCAAGAATTTTCACAAACAAGTGTAAATTAATTAAACAGTGTATAAAAAATATACAGTTACTCTATTTTGTTGATAAACAGTATGCTGAACAAAAATAATAGTATTGCTGTGTGAATTTTCAACACTTTGCGTAAGTTAAAATCTGAACACCTATAACTTTAGTACATTGATAATCAGAGGTATAAGTGATATTTTTTCTGTGGCACCCTATTTGAATTAATGGTACACGAGTTCATTAATTAACAGGAGTTCAGTGTTTTATGCATTCAGATTAAAAATTTAATTGTAACATTTTTATGAAAACTTTATTATCGTCATTATTTATGTTGTCGTTCCTGCTTTTCAGTATAAACGGAAAAGGAAACGGCAGGTCGTCCGGGGAAGCAGCCGGGCCTGAAAACCCCGGGGTTGTTCAGATCTACAGTTCATCTGAAGTGGTGGAACTTACCAGCCATTGGATCACCGATTTTAAGAAAAGCAATCCTGGCGCAAAAATCGTTGTTCATGAAATAACTGATGAGTCACAACTTCAGGAAGACCGGATTTGGCTCACTTCAGCAACAGTTGAAAATGAACCAAACTGGAAAATGATTATTGGCCACGATATTGTGGTGCCGGTTTTTAATGTAAAAAATCCGTTGTTTGTAAAGTTGAACGAAAGGGGACTCACCTCAGAAGATTTTGCAAAAATTCTTTCTGAAAACGCCAACTGGTCAACTTTGCTGGGCGAAGGGAACGTTGCTTCAATCAGCGCCTATGTGGCCGATAACAGTCAGGTGATTTCAAGATTGTCTGGTTTTGCGAAGGTGGCTCCCGAGGTGGTAAAAACGAAAAAGGTGGTATCTGTTTCCGAATTGTTAGCTGCTGTACAAAACAATGTTTTTGCAGTTGGTTTTTGCAAACTGACGGATGTGCTCGGTTCGGATGAAAATGCATTTATTGATCAAATAGCCGTTCTTCCCATCGACAGAAATGAAAATGGCAGGATTGACGGTTTCGAAAATATTTTTTCCGACCCCAAAGAACTAACCCGCGGCGCATGGATAGGTAAATACCCGCGCGAACTTTGTGGCGATATTTATGCTTTTGCAGCGGCACGTCCGGAAAATGAAACCGTCCGCCAATTTTTAACCTGGGTATTAAACGACGGACAGGAATCGCTTTATACAATGGGGTTTAGCAACCTTTCGAGCCGTGAAAAAGCTTCCGGGATGCTGGCGCTAACCGAACCTGTTGCCGTTCCCGGGCCTGTAACCACTTCACCCGGGGTTCCGGGATGGGGCGCTTTTTTTCTGGCTGCGCTTGCTGTTTTACTTGTTGTTGCTGTTGTGCGCTTCAAAAGAAAACAAAAAGCAGGCATCGTTAGCGAAGATATTGAACTTACACCGGCACTGAATGTTCAATCGATTGATGCACCTGCAGGTTTGTATTACGACAAAACACACACCTGGGCATTTATGGAAAAAGATGGTCAGGTAAAAATAGGTATCAACGATTTTTTGCAGCATATCACAGGATCGTTTACTCAGGTAAAAATGAAAACACCGGGTGAAAAAGTTAGAAAAGGAGAAAAAATATTCACCATAAACAGGGAGGGTAAACAACTGGAAATCTGTTCGCCGGTATCGGGTTACATCAGACAGCGTAATGAGGAATTATTTTCGGAGCCTGAGAAACTCAATTCATCTCCGTATTCCGGTGGTTGGGTTTACCAGATAGAACCTGCCAACTGGCTGCGGGAAACCCGGTTGATGTTTATGGCCGATAAATTTAAAGAATGGCTCGATGATGAATTCATCCGGCTGAAAGACTTCCTGGCAACTTCTGCCAATTCAAACGCCGTGGTTTACAATCACCTTGTCCTTCAGGATGGTGGTGAACTTACCGACAATGTACTGGCAGATTTGGGCCCCGAAGTCTGGGAAGATTTTCAGGCACATTTTCTGGATACCTCTAAGTAAAAAAGTACAATCTAAATCACAGAAATACTAAATTAAAAATTGAGTTATGAGTATTGATCGACGAAGTTTTTTCAAATTCCTCGGCATTACCGGATTGACGGTTATCGGGCTAAAATCTTCCGGGGAAAATACAACTCCTGAAGATGATTCTGAATTTTATGGGGTATTGTACGATTCCAGCATTTGTATTGGCTGCAGAGCTTGTGAAAAAGCATGTGCCAAAGCCCACGGGCTTCCGGAACCGGAAGACGAACTGGAAGCCGGTATAAAAAGGAAGACCAGTGAGAATCAGCGTTGCGTAATTAATGCGTTTGAAACCGATGAGGGCGAGGTGTATGTACGAAATCAGTGCATGCATTGCAACGAGCCGGCCTGTGTGGCAGCCTGTCTCACTCAGGCCATGTATAAAACCAAAGAAGGGCCGGTGATTTGGCGCGAAGAAAAGTGCATGGGTTGCAGGTATTGTATGGTTTCGTGCCCCTTTGATGTACCTAAGTTCGAATACGGAAGTACCAACCCAAAAATTCAGAAATGTGACATGTGTTACGACCGGATAAAAAACGGAGAAATTCCGGTTTGTGTTAAAACCTGCGGCGATGCCCTGTTTTTTGGAACCCGGCGCGAACTGATTTCAGAAGCCCGCCGCCGGATTGCCGAATGGCCCGAAATGTATATCGAAGATATTTACGGCGAACATACAGTTGGCGGAACCGGCTACCTTTATCTGGCTCCTGTTTCGCATAAAGAACTTGGTTTCGATATTAAACTTCAGAAAAATTCATATCCCTCATTAACAAAAAGTTTTCTGTATAGTGTTCCCGCTGTGGATGTCCTGGTACCTTCCGTTTTACTCGGGCTCCATGCAGCAACCAAAGTCAAACAAACTAAAACTGAAAATTATGAATAGTCCTGCATATCCGATTACAAAAGAAAAACAAAGCCAGCCGGTTTGGAAGTTTATCCTTAGCGAACTAAAGCCACGCGGAAAATGGCTTACCCCTTTTAATGTCATTTCCCTGCCAATAATTCTGGCCGGGATAACTTTAATGGCCATCCGGTTTACACATGGTTTGGGAGCGGTTTCGAACGTAACCCAGGAAATTCCGTGGGGACTATGGAAAGGATTTAACGTGGTTACCGGCGTGGCTTTTGCCGGTGGTGCATACGTTCTCACCTTTATTGTTTATATCCTTAAGGTCGATAAATTTCATTCTATTGTCCGGGCTACTGTGCTGAATGGCTTTCTGGCTTACCTGTTTTACACCTTTGCGCTGGTACTCGATTTGGGAAAACCGTGGAATATCTTCAACCCTGTTATCGGAAATAATTATGGTGTTAGTTCGGTGTTATTTCTCGTGGCCTGGCATTTTATTCTGTATATTCTTGGTCTGCTCATCGAGTTCTCACCGGCAGTTGCCGAATGGCTGGGGTCAAAACGTGCCCATAAAATATTGTCGGGATTAACACTTGGGGCAGTTATTTTTGGTGTAACCCTGTCGGTTTTGCATCAATCGGGTCTGGGAGCACTTTTTCTGATGGCCAAAGGGAAAATTCATCCGCTTTGGTACTCCGAGTTTATACCTTTGCTGTTTCTGGTATCGAGTGTGTTTGCCGGCCTTTCCATGATTATTTTTGAAGGTGCCATAAGTCAGCGTGTATTTTTTAAACAGATTAGCCGGAAAAATCACGAAGCCCGGAAAGATATGCTGAAAATCCTTTCGCGTATTTGTGCCTTTACCATGTTTATTTACTTTTTTCTGCAACTGCTCGTGCTCATCCACGGTCAGCACTGGAGTTACCTTAATACCCCGATGGGCTACTGGTATTTGCTCGAAATGGTCGGTTTTGTATTTATTCCCATGCTGCTTTTTATCCGCAGTTTTCAAAAACCAAACATTGTGCTTACGCGTGTTGCTGCCATTATGGCTATTGTGGGAATAATTCTGAACCGCCTCAACGTTTCTATTATTGCTTTTCGCTGGGATGCTGCCGTGCGGTATGTTCCGTCGTGGATGGAAATTGTTATCAGTATCTCTATAATTCTCATTCAAATCTGGATTTTCAGGTGGATCATTACCCGTATGCCGGTACTGAATGAATCACCGGGGTTTGCAAAAATACACAAACAGGCAGGCAATCATTACATCAGTAAATAACCAAAAATTTATACATTATGGATGGATTTAGTTACACCAATATTTTTGAAACCAAGGGAATAGAGTACCTCACTATTATTGCATTTTTTGCCGTTTTGGTTCCATTCTGGTTTATAGTCAGCCGGAAACCGAAACGCAAAGTTGCAGCAACAGGTTCAAACCGAATTATTTCTGCTGCTTCATTGCGAATTCCGCAGGGCATTTTTTTCAGTAAGTTTCATACCTGGGCACATATGGAAGAAAGCGGGAATGCAAAGGTTGGACTCGACGACCTGCTGGTTCACATTACAGGCGACGTAGAAATCAGCCAGTTGAAAAGCCCTGCCGAATACATTGAAAAGGGTGAAGTGTTTGCTGTTTTGCGCTATAATGGGAACAGTTTGAAAATATTATCTCCAATTTCAGGGAAAATCGAAAATATCAACTCAACGTTAAATGAAAATCCGGAAATCATTAGAGCAGATCCTTATCGGGTAGGTTGGATTTATGCCATAAAACCCACCAACTGGAAAGCAGAAACGAATTCGTATTTTCTTGCTGAAGATGCTACTACCTGGGCTGTTCAGGAACTGAAACGGTTTAAAGATTTCCTCGCCATTTCCGCGTCTGCAACGATGCCGCAACCTGTTGGAGTTATTCTGCAGGATGGAGGTGAACTTATGGAAAAACCTTTGGCGGAATTTCCGCAGGAAATTTGGGATGATTTTCAGAAGAATTTTTTGTCGTGACCAAATAAAAAAATAGTTAAGTCCGGTGAGACTTACCTGTTTATAGACCAGTTTAGTTTAGAGGCGGTGTATTGAGTAACACCGCCTTTTCTGTATTTGGAGTTGAAGGTCAAAACTGCTAAAAAGGAAGTGTAATTATTTTTGGGGCTCATCCTGAAAACTGGCAGCGTATAAACAGACCTATAAGAACTACTGTATTAAGGTTTGATAAAATCGTCTTAAAATTCTTATTGTGAGGTAGTTATTTTTTGAATACTTAAAATGGTATGGCTTTTGCTTTGTGTAGGATGAAGAGACGATTCTTCAAATTAAAACTTAAAGTCATGAAAAATTTAGTAATCACATCAATCATCGCGCTGCTGGTAGCAGGCTGGAGCATAGCCGGGGCACAAAATTATCCGGATGAATATCTGGGTTTGCCAGGTGATAACTTAAATCTCTATGCAGTAATGAAACTCTTCCAGGAATCTGAAACCCTCGAAGATTTTGAAAGGAATCTGAACAATGAAAACACTTTGGTGAACAACCTCGATCTGAATGGCGACAACATGGTCGATTACATCATGGTGTATGATTATGTCGATGGGAATGTGCACAACATTGTTTTGCGGGTTGCCATCAATCAGCGTGAAACCCAGGACGTAGCTGTATTTACTGTTCAGCAGTTTAACGACGGTTCCGTGCAGGTGCAGCTGATTGGAGACGAGCTGCTTTACGGGAAAAACTACATTGTAGAACCCTATTACGCCGAAAACGGGGCGACTCCCAATCCGGGTTACGTCGGAAATACCCGTAAAACCAACAAAGTAACGGTTGTTCATACCACCACCTATCAGGTAGCCGAATGGCCTATCGTAAGGTTTATTTTTCTTCCTTCTTATGTGGCCTGGAGGTCATCATGGTACTGGGGTTACCGGCCGGTTTACTGGAATCCGTGGCGCCCGTTTTACTGGCATACTTACTATGGATACCACTATCACTGGCATAATCACTACTATGCCCATTACCGCCACTGGAATCATTACCGGTACCCGCGGTATAAAAATCACTACTATACCAGTGTCAGAACCTATTCTCCGCGGATAACTGTAAATATCAACAAAGGCGTTTACAAAACAACTTATTCCCGTCCCGATTTGAGGAGAGAAGGCGAAAAACTTTACGCCAGGAGGAGTTCGGACAGAAATTCTTCAACTGTTAGAAATTCTTCAACCGGCAGAGTTAGAGCCGCCAGCACCTCCACCGTCAGGAGTGCCCGTACCAACTCTCAAAACAATGTTGAAACCCGTTCGGCTGTAAGGTCTTCGGCTTCGCAAAGGAGCACTACCGGTGTAACGCAAAGGAACAGTGCTGAAAGAAAATCTGCAACGGTCAGAAACAGCAGAAGTAACACAACTTCTTCGGTAAGGCAGAATTCAGGTGCAACGCGAAATTCCTCAGCCACCAGTGTACGAAGCGCAACCGGAAATAACTCGGTTGGAACCGGCACCGGGGCCGCGGAGATAAAAACTAACCGGAGTGAAAAAAGTTCATCAGTCGGAAGCACCAACAACGCTGTCCGCAGTTCGCAGGCAAATACGCCGCAACGTCAGGCGGTTACAAGACAGGCCAGAACCAGCACTCCTCAAAAATCTGCCACTATTTCAACAAGAAACAATACAAGCCGTTCGTCTGTGAGTAACTCCGGCAGTAATGTTTCCAGCAAGTCTGC
>CAZXHP010000090.1:13455-14592 GCA_964639655.1 uncultured Mariniphaga sp. | reverse complement strand
GCATCCCAATCCTTTGGTAAATCTTTTAATTTTGGTTTTTTTATGAGTTTATCGGGACAGTCAAATTCCATAATGCTATACAAAACATACCGTTCAGAAGCGAAAAGTTCCGGGTCAACAGTGAGTCTTTCCAGCAATGCCGAAGCAACGGAAGCGCTGCCGTAAAGCACAGGGTAGCCCGGAAGATTCCACCGTCCACCATACAATTTTGCTCCCTCGCCGGAAGTATCGCAAAATTCCGTTCGTGCGATGCGGTAAATAATCATATGGCTATGCCGTGCTGTAAACGCATAATTTCAGCTTTCAGCAACATTAACCCTTCAGCGACATCGATTAGCTCAATCGGTTTTCGGTTCCCAATGCTGAAAAGCGGCCTGTCCATCCAGCGCCTGAAACCCTCTTTGCCAAAATAGGAGATGCCCAGCGCATACAATTCAGCGAGCTCATACATTTTTTCAGATTGAATAACCCCGAATATTTCTTTTCGCTGAATGGTTTTCGACGAAACACCCAGTGCTTCTGCAAGTGTATTGTTGTCGAGACCGGTAATTTCTTTTAGCCTGTCAAACGATTTCCTGTTCAGGCCTTTTCTGAAAGTATCTATCCGGTTAAGCGGTTCTGCAACAGCCTTGGAATCAACGTTCAGGATGGAGTGAACAGAAATAGGTTCGGAAGCGGTAAAATAAGAAAGTGCCAGTGCTGCCTCTGCTACTTTGCTCTTTTCTTCTGCTGAAGATTTGTATTTCTTGTTCATCTTGCTGGAAATTTGTCCACTAAGTTACGGTAATTTGTCTGGATATACAAATTTTCAGCAATTTTTTTTGGGAAATTGCTAGTCAATAATACATAATAGTCAGGTATTAATCATTGTAATTTCTTCTCCTTCGGTAGTGATGTATTTCCGGGCCAGGTTTGCGGTAAGACAGGAATGGATGGGAATAATTTCAATCAAATCGCCCACCTGAAAATGCTGAAAGTTTTTTTGTGAAACTTTTAAAATGCCATGTTCCTGTGAAAGTCTCGATACATAGTTTCTGGGGCTTAACAGTTTCTTTTTGCCATTTTGTTTTATTACTACCCGTCCGTAAGATGGTTTGCCGTCGATATTTAACAGCGAATCCTGCGAAAGATGGATGG
>CAZXHP010000090.1:0-13355 GCA_964639655.1 uncultured Mariniphaga sp. | reverse complement strand
GTGAATATTTCGTTGGTGGATCGTGCAGAATAAGTATGGCCGGCATGGGTTAAAAATCCTTTGAACGTTATTTTTTTATTTTCAGCCAGAATTCCCAAAACAGAATTTATCAGGCTGGTTTTTGACGGTTCGATGCCGGTGCGGGTCGAACCTGTGTCAATTTTGATATATACACCGGTTTTATGGGTTGTTTTTTTGGAAAGAAAAGTAGCGGCTTCGCGGTTTTCAACCAGAACATTCAGGTTAATATTTGCAGCCAGGCGGTTAATGTTGTTTATTTCAAGAATGTTTAAAGGAAATGCGATTGTTATATCGTTCCAGCCGTTTCGGGCAAAGTATTCGGCCATTTGAACCGATGAAACTGTTATGGCATCTACTCCGCGGGTTTTAAACCATTCGCCGATTTCGGTCGATTGGTGTGTTTTAAAATGGGGCCTGAAGCGCAGGTTATAATCCTTCGCTTTTTTTGCCATTTTTTCGATATTGCGGAGGCAAACTTCTTTGTCGATTACCAGTGTAGGACGAATAATATCTGTCATTTTTTTTGATGTTTCATTCCAGCGTTTTTACCAGTGCGTTGCGGGTTTCCATCAATTTTTGGGATATCCCTACCTTGTAGATATGTGGGCTGATGAAACGTTTGTGCTCTTCCGGCAACAATTTTGCTCTTTTGGTCAGGTATTGATGAATTTCATCTGCACGCGTTTGTTCTAAAATAATTTCTCCGTTTTTTACAACCGTTTGCAACAAAGGTTCTTTCTGCAAATGAGCAATTTTTGTATTTCTTTCCGGATAGAGCGGATGAAAAACAGAGGATGCTTCTTCCGGTTTTTCTTCTGCCAGTAAAATAGCATCGCGGTAAAAAGTACCGTAACTGTCATAACATCTGTAAACCTGTTTCTTACAAGGAAGTGTTATTTTTTCAATATTTTCTGAAAGTTTCATTTTGGGCTGGCCGTTAATTCCGGTGAGTTTGTAAACTCCATCGAGAGCTGCATCGGTTTTGCCTGTGATTAGTTCGGTGCCAACTCCAAATGCATCGATTGGCGCGTTTTGTTCAATTAAAAGGCTTTTTACCACATGTTCGTTTAGCTGATTGGACGCAATAATCTTCACATATTCCAGTTTGGCTTCATCAAGCATTTTACGCGCTTTTTTACTCAGATAAGCCAGGTCGCCGCTGTCGAGCCGGATTGCTCTCAGTCGGTGCCCTTCTTTTTCCATCTTTTTGGCTACCTGTATAGCGTTGGGTACTCCGGTTTTCAGCGTGTCGTAGGTATCAACAAGTAAAACAGTGTTTCCCGGATGTATTTCTGCAAATTTCCGGAACGCTTCCAGTTCGCTGTCGAAACTTTGTATCCATGAATGGGCTTGTGTCCCCGAAACAGGAATGTCGAAAAGTTTTCCTGCCATTACATTCGAAGTAGAAGCAGCGCCGCCGATAACCGCTGCCCGGCTTGCATGAAGCGCTCCAAGGCCCTGAGCACGGCGTAATCCAAAATCGGCAAATATTTTTTCTCCGCAAACCAGTTTAATTCGAAATGCTTTGGTGGCAATCAGCGACTCGAAGTTGAGAATATTCAGCAATAAACTTTCGATCAACTGGCATTCGATGATGTTGCCTTCAACCTGAAGCGCCGGTTCGTTGGGGAACATAATTTCCCCTTCACGGGCGCTTTGAATACTTCCGGAAAACCGGAAGTCGGCAAGATAGTTCAGAAATTCTTTTTTGAAATCCTGTTCAGCCAAATAGAGAATATCCGATTCGTTAAAAGTGTATTCTGAAAGCATTTTCAGAAAATCCTGCAGTCCGGCAAAAACGGTAAAACCTCCCCGAAACGGATTGGTTCTGAAAAAATAATTAAACGTAGCTGTATCATCTTTTTTGCCACAATAAAAATACCCCTGAGCCATAGTTAGCTCGTAAAAATCGGTGTAAAGTCCCCAGTGATTCGATGATAAAGGCATAACAAAAACAAATAAATTCAGATACCCTAAAGATAACGAGTTTATCCGGCATAAAAAGGGGAGGGAAAAGTATTTTTAAGGAAAACCTGTTAATCCCCGCTCAGAAATATGGTTTGCGCTCTGTTGGGACCAACAGATGCAACGGAAACCGGGATTCCCATTTCGTCTTCAATAAAGCTGATGTATTTATTAAGTTCGTCGGGGAATTCGTCCCGGTCTTTTATTTCGGTGAGGTCCGTTTTCCATCCGGGCAATTCCACATAAACAGGTTTAACGTTATCGGTAAGTTCAAAAGGAAAATGTTCCACCACTTCTCCGTCAATTTCGTAACCCAGGCATATTTTAATCGTTTCAAATGTATCGAGCACGTCGGCTTTCATCATAATGAGTTCGGTTACGCCATTCAGCATTACCGAATATTTTAGTGCCACCAGGTCGAGCCAGCCGCACCGCCGTGGCCTGCCTGTTGTTGAGCCGTATTCATGGCCGGCATCGCGCAATTTGTCACCGGTTTCGTCGAGCAGCTCTGTGGGAAACGGGCCCATACCGACACGTGTGCAATAGGCTTTAAAAATTCCGTAAACTTTGCCTATTTTTTGCGGAGCCAGTCCAAGTCCCGTGCATGCGCCTGCACAAATGGTGTTCGAACTGGTAACAAACGGGTAGGAACCGAAGTCGATGTCGAGTAGTGTTCCCTGTGCACCTTCAGCCAGTACAGATTTATTTTTTTTCAGCAAATCGTTAATAAAATGTTCGGTATCCACAATTTGAAACGATTTCAACACTTCCACACCTTCAAACCAACTTTGCTCACACTCGGCAAGAATTTGTTGGTAGTCGTAACGGAAAAATTCGGAAAGCATGGTCTTGTGATTTTCAATTCGCTCCTGGTATTTGGTGTCGAAATTGTGGAGTAAATCGCCAACACGAAGTCCTTCTCTGCCGATTTTATCTTTATAAGTCGGGCCAATTCCTTTTAAGGTTGACCCGATTTTGGTCTTTCCCTTTTTTTGCTCCGAAGCTGCATCCAAAATCCGGTGGGTGGGCAGAATCAGGTGGGCTTTTTTTGAGATATAGAGGTTTTTCGATAGTTCTACGCCTATTTTTTTTAGCGCCTCAATTTCTTTTTTAAAAATGATGGGATCGATTACGACGCCGTTGCCAATGATATTGATTTTGTTTTCGCGAAAAATTCCCGAAGGAATAGTATGCAGTACCTGTTTTATATTGTTGAATTCCAATGTGTGGCCCGCATTTGGCCCACCCTGAAAACGGGTAATGACATCATATTTTGGTGTCAGAACATCTACAATTTTTCCTTTTCCTTCGTCGCCCCACTGCAGGCCTAAAAGTACGTCAACTTTCATTTTTACTGAAATATATCATTAATGAAGCCGCAGATATTTACTTACGTAAAAGCTGTCTCAACGGCATTTTTAATCAGGTTTTAAAAGTACAAATATTTTTGAATGACGCTGCAAAAAAGATTTCAACAGCCGAGGATTTTATGAATTGGTAATGTGAAAGAAGCTACTCGTTTTTTACAGCATGGCCGTAAATATAAAGCGTGTGGTGCGAAAGTTTAAAATTATTTTTCTGGCAGGCATCTTCGATGATTTCCCGAATTCTGGGATCGAAAAATTCAACCACCTTACCGTTCGATGTATCGATGAGATGGTCGTGCTGCATGGTGGCAAAAGCTTTTTCGAACTGGGCAATATTTTTCCCAAACTGGTGCTTTACAACCAGTTTACACTCGAGGAGCAAATCGATGGTGTTGTACAATGTAGCCCGGCTTACCCGGTATTTTTTATTTTTCATGGATATGTACAACGACTCTATGTCGAAATGTCCTTCGCGCGAATAAATTTCGTCGAGAATTGCAAATCGTTCCGGAGTTTTTCTATGTCCGTTCTTTTCCAGGTATTCTGTAAACATGTTTCTTACAGTTTCCCTGGTTTTATGGTTATTCATATTTATTGAACCCTTTTAAACAAGCTTCAAAAATAAAAATATTTTTTTGATTATTAAGACTAAATAAAAATTAATCAGCGAGGTTTTCATCCCGCGAAACACGGTCAATTCCCTTGATTTTTTCCAGCCGGGCAATAAGATGGTGCAGGTCGTCGGCATTGTGGATGTAAAGGAATAAATCGCCTTCGAAAATGCCGTCGTGGGTGTCGAACTGAACGGATCGCATGTTAATGCTGAGCTGTTTCGAAATCACGTTGGTAACTTCGTTAACTATTCCCAGTCTGTCGAATCCCTCGAGGCGTAAACGGGTGAGGTACGATTGTTTTTTGAATTTGGTCCACTCGGCTGCAATAATCCGGTTGCCATGACTCGACAGGAATTTTTCCACCTCTTTGCAGCCGGTTTTATGAATTATAACATGGTCGTCGGCAGAGATGTATCCGATTACTTTATCGCCGGGAATAGGGTTGCAACATTTTGCAATCGAATAGGTTACATTATCCTGAGCTTCTTTTAACAAAAAGGGTTTACGTTTGTCAATTTTATGATGTTTGGTTTGGGGTTCAACTTTTGGTTCGGTTTTTTCAGCCTCATCCTTTTTTTTCCGGCTGAACGTGATATTCCAGTATTTTACCAGTTTGTTGGGCGATTTTTTTCCTAAAATTTCATCGAGGTTACCCAATTCCAGGAATCCCATTCCCACTTCAGAGTACAACTGGTCTTTATTATTCAGGTTAAAATGAGCAATAATTTTTTTCAGGTTGTTGGCAGTAACCGGTGCCTTTACCCCTTTCAGCGCCTCTTCCACCATTTCTTTTCCTTTGTCGATGTGTTTTTTCTTTTCCAGTTTAAAGGCGTCTTTTATTTTGGCCCGGGCTTTGGTTGTGGTGGCAAATTTGAGCCATTCCAGCTTTGGTATTTGTTTTTCTGATGTAAGGATTTCAATCTGGTCGCCGTTTTCAAGAATATGGCTTATCGGCACCAGTTTGAAGTTTATTTTAGCGCCGATACATTTATTTCCCAAATCGGTATGAATTTCATAGGCAAAATCAATGACAGTGGAACCTTGCGGTAATGAAACCATATCGCCTTTGGGCGTAAACAGGTTAATTTCCGAAGCGTAAAGATTCAGTTTAAAATCGTCGAGAAACTCAAATGCATCGGAATCGGGTGAACTCAGGTGTTCGCGAATCCGCTCAATCCAGGTGTCCAGTTCATTTTCGAATGTACTGATGTCTTTGTAGCGGTAATGGGCGGCAAAACCGTGTTCGGCAATTTCATCCATACGTTCTGTGCGTATTTGCACCTCTACCCATTTCCCCTGAGGGCCCATAACGGTAACATGCAACGACTCGTAACCGTTAGCTTTGGGCATGGTAATCCAGTCGCGAATACGGTCGGGGCGTGGTTTGTAGATGTCGGTTACCAGCGACAACACATCGAAACACTGGCGTTTTTCTGAAATTCCGGGTTTGGCTTTTATTACAATTCGTACGGCCAGAATGTCGTAAATCTCGTTGAAAGTAACTCCTTTTTTTTGCATTTTCTGCCAAATGGAGTAGCTCGATTTTAGCCGGTTTGTTACCGTACTTTCTATTTTTTCCTCTTTCAGTTTTTCTTTTATGGGCCGGATAAATTCGTTCACCAGGTAGTTGCGCTTTTCTTCCTGGTTGTGCAGCATTAACAAAATTTTGTTGTACTCTTCGGGGTGTTTGTATTTGAAACTGAGTTCTTCCAGTTCGCTTTTAATGGCATACAACCCAAGCCGGTGAGCCAGCGGAACATACAGGTAAAGCGTTTCGCCGGCAATTTTTATTTTTTTGTGGGGCGGCATCGAGTCGAGGGTTTGCATGTTGTGCAGGCGATCGGCAATTTTAATCAGGATAACGCGGATATCGTCGGAGAGTGTCATCAACATTTTTTTGAGAGTCAAAGCCTGTCGCGAATCAAAATCGCCCGACAGTTTGGTCAGTCCGTCAACAATCCGGGCTACTTTTTCGCCAAACATGTTTTCGATGTCGTTAATGGAATATTCGGTATCTTCCACCACATCGTGCAGAATAGCGGCACATATCGATGTAGCTCCGAGACCCAGGTCTTTGGCCACAATCCGGGAAACGGCTATGGGATGAATAATATAGGGTTCACCCGATTTTCGTTTAATCCCTTCGTGTGCGGCATTGGCAAACCGGAACGCTTTTTCGATTCGTGCCAGCCGTTGGTCATCAAATTTGTCCTTAATAACCTTCAGGAAATCCTGATAACGGTCTTCAATTTGTCGTATTTCAGCTTTATTAAAGTGCTGCAACTGTCTCTCTGTTAAATTGTTTATTTTTTATTCCCTGGTTTATTACCAGTTATTCAAAGTTTTTATTTTTTTTGGATTCTACCCAACCATTAACAAATAAAAAATGAAGTTGTTAATTCATAGTTAATTCTGACTGTGGCCGGGTGATTTAATTTTTTCGCAGAGCGAATAAATTGTCTGCGTCATTTTATTCCAACCGAAACGCTCCTTCTCTTTTTTTACATTTTCAATAAAGTTTGCTGCCCGGCTATTGCTGAAAAAGTCGATCAGCGCATTCCTGATTTCTGCCGCATCGGGAGGTACAACATACCCTGCCCTGCCGTTTGGAATAATTTCAGACAAACCACCTACGTCTGTAACGAGCATGGGTTTGTTGAAATGATACCCTATTTGTGTGACTCCGCTTTGTGTAGCTGATTTATATGGCTGGGCCACTATATCTGCCGCATTAAAGTAGTTTTCCACTTCCGAATTGGGAATATAATCCGTTTTCAGTACTACTTTGTCCTGAATATTCAGGTACTCAATAAGTTTTAAATATTTCGAGGCATCGGCGTAAAACTCTCCCGCAACAATCAATCTGATTTTATTTTGGACAAAATATTCATCGGCAAATGCATGCAAAAGCAGGTCGAGCCCTTTGTAGTCTCTTATGAATCCGAAAAACAAAACATAGTTGAACCGCCCGTCCAGATTTAATTTCTGCAGGGCAGTTTCCCGGGATTCAATTTTTCCGTAATGGTCGTAGATGGGGTGGGGAGAAAATTTTTTTGGTTTTTTCGCATCGAAAAGGGTAAGGTCATTCAGCACACTTTTCGACATGGCAATAAAACCGTCAACATTTTTTATAAAGTAGTTGCTCAGGAATTTATCTCCCGGTCTTTTTTCATGCGGAATAATGTTATCTACAACAGAAATTATTTTAGTATGCCTGTTTTTTTTCACCAGTTTGCAAATGGTTCCCAGGCTCATTCCCATAAACGGCAGCCAAAACCTGACAATCACCAAATCGGGTTGAGCTTTTTGGATTTTTCTTCCGGTTTTCAGCCAGTTTAGCGGGTTTACCGAATTGATTTCCGCGGTAACCGGAAAACTAAAAACAACAGTATCATCGGAAAACTGTGTTTTGCCCGGGAAAAGAAATTTCGGGTACTGCAGCGAAAACGAGACAATGTTTACATCGTGCCCCTCGGCAGCCAGTTGTTTTGCGAGGCGTTCGTTCAGGGCGGCAATGCCACCTCTCAACGGATGAGCAGGACCTAAAATGGTAATCTTCATGTCAACCGCTTTTTCAATTCTTTGGCCACAAATTTATCAATCGGGAACGATAAATCGTCGGTTTTTAATGCTTTTAATTTTACCCATCTGAAACTTTGACTGCCGTTTTCCATTTTTTCGAAATCGAAAGGCTTTTCTGAAATGGTAAACCGGAGTGGCATTTCCAAATCTGCCCGGTAATAAATACTGACGAGCTGATGGTGCGCGTAGAACAACGCCTCCTGAAAAAAATCAGTTGTATAAAAATGCCGGATGTTTTTTAGTTTCTGTCCGTTACATTCTTCCCTGAACTCCCTTCGCAGGCAATCGACGGTTCCTTCGCCGTAGTTCAGTCCACCGCCGGGGAATTTCGTCATTTTCATTCCCAGCTGAAATTCATCGGTTAACAGCACCTCATTTTTCTCGTTTAAAATGACGCCGTAAACGCGGATTATAAATTTTCCGGAGTTGTTCATGAGATGTTCAATTTGGTTTTTAAAAATCCGATAATTTTCTCTGTATCGGGAGGATGAAACCAATATATTTCAGGGTCCTTCCGAAACCAGGTCAATTGCTTGCGGGCATACCTGCGGGTGTTTCGTTTAATTCGTTCAGCGGCTTTATCTTTTGAGATTTCGCCGCTGAAATAAGCAAAAAATTCGCGGTAACCTACTGTGTTAAGGGCGTTCAGGTTTTTTAACGGGTAAAGATTCCGGGCTTCATCCTCCAGTCCGGCTTCTAACATTTGATCCACACGCAGGTTGATACGCCGGTGAAGTTCAGTACGGTCACAATCCAACCCGATTTTGATGATGGCAAATGGCCTTTCTTTTTTGGGCGAAGTGCGAAACGATGAATAAGGTCTTCCGGTCATCAGGCAAATTTCAAGGGCGTGAACAATTCGGACGGGGTTTTTTAAATCGACCCTGAAATAGTATTCCGGATCGAGTTTTTTCAATTGCAATCGTAAACTTTCAATTCCTTCTTTTTTTAACCGCGTTTTTAAGGTTTCGCGGAGGTCGGGATCCACATCGGGCATGGTGTCGATGCCTTTGCAAACGGCATCGATATAAAGCATCGAACCGCCGGTCATTACAACAGTATCATAAATATTAAACAGGTTTTTCAGCAATTCGGTTGCTTCTGTTTCATACCGGCTGGCATTGTAATTTTCCAGTATAGAATGGGAGTGAATAAAATGGTGTTTTATTTCAGCCAGTTCTGCCGGAGAGGGAACGGCAGTGCCAATGGATAATTCCCGGTAAATTTGCCGGGAGTCGGCGGAAACGATTTCGGTAGTAAAAAACCGGGCGGTTTCTATGGCCACACGGGTTTTACCAATCGCTGTAGGGCCGGTAACAATAATCAGGGTTTTTGTCATGAACTTTAATTTCTGCCACAAATAAAACGCAAAAAAAAGACTGTCCAAAATTGAACAGTCTGAATAATTTTAATTTTTCTGCAATGAAAGATTAAAAATCTTCCATTTCACCGTAAAGTTCTGTGTAATCTTCTAAAATACCAAAATCCATCAAAACCTCTTCTTCCTGAAGTTTGGTTGAATCCTGTACAGGAGGGTTATCACCCAGAACCTGTACGGGGGCTTCACCCTGTTTCAGAGTGATTAACGGTTCTCTGAGATTTTTTTCCATAACAATTCCAGTTAGTTCTATAAATAATGATCTGTCGTTAATAAAATCAAACGTGTAAATAAATTGCTGCGTTTTCGATTGAATTAAGTCAGATAATTTTGTTTTTTGCATAATGTGGTAAATACCTCCGTTCAATCCTAAATCCAGGAGGGAAACTTCTTTTTGTTTTCTTCCGTTTTGGTCGGGGATAAAAAAAGAAGCCAGCTGGTGCGATTCGAAACCAACACTCTGCTGTATGACGGTATGCAAACCGAAAAAAGAATGTTCTCCGTCTGCTTCCAAAACAAGGTGGAAGTTTTTAGATTCCGGTGAAGTAATTCTAAATTGATAAATCATAACTTTGAACGAAATTCGTAGTCAAAGTTAAAAACCTTTTTAATCAAAAAACAAGATGGGAAATCGGTTGATCTTCGATAAAATTGATGAAATGTTTCATTTTAGGGGTTTTTAAAACGAATTGGATATGCTTCAAAAATCTGATCTATAACATGTTTCCCTCCTGTTTCCAAAATCTATTCGGTATGCTCAACTGCTGAAATTACCTCCTTTTAAAAAATGTTAAAAGTTTTTAAGGCAGGAAAATTATCGAACAATCGCGTCATCTGTTCGTCGATTTTTTGGATTTTAAACTGAAATTGATGTGTAATATTCCCTAACTTTAGGTCACTAATTGAGTGGTTTTGTTCATCTTATTTTTAACATTCTGAAAATAGAAAACAATGCGTAAAGCGACTTTATTCGCTGAAAATATGAGGATTGCGCTCAAATCGGTTCGGACAAATCTGTTACGAACGATACTGACTGTTTTAATTATTGCTGTTGGTATTACTGCCTTAATCGGTATTCTTACTGCAATAGATTCCATCAAAAATTCAATTACCAAAGAATTTACTTTTATGGGAGCCAACACATTTACCCTTACAAGCCGCGGAATGCGTGTGCATGTGGGCAACCAGCAGTACCGGACGAAAAACTATTCCTATATTTCCTACTACCAGGCCAAAGCGTTTAAAGAGCGGTACCAGTTTCCGGCAACAACAGCCATTTCTGTAAACGCATCGGGAAATGCCACGGTTAAATACGGGTCGGAAAAAACCAATCCCAATATTAATGTAAGGGGCATCGATGAGGACTATTTGCAAACTGCGGGCTTCGAAATTGAAAAAGGAAGGAGTTTTAATGATTCGGAAATTACCAACGGACGCCCGGTTGTATTGTTGGGCAGCGATTTGGTGAAACTTCTGTTTAAAAAAGATGAAGACCCGTTGCAGAAAGTGGTGAGTATCGGCAGCGGAAAATATAAAGTTGTCGGCACTTTAAAAAGTAAAGGCAGCGGTATGGGAATCAGTAACGATTTGGTGTGTTTTATTCCCTACACCAATACCCGGAACTATTTTTCACGACCCAATATGAATTTTAGTGTTCAGGTGATGGTTCCCCGGGCCGAAATGCTCGATGTTGCCATCGGTCAGGCTGAAGCAGTTTTCAGAAACGTGCGCGGCCTCGATCCGCTGGATGAAACTGATTTCAACATTGAAAAAAGCGATAACCTGGTGAATATTTTACTCGATAATATCCGGAATATTACGCTGGTTGCCACAATAATCGGGTTAATTACACTTTTTGGCGCTGCAGTTGGACTGATGAACATTATGCTGGTTTCGGTTACTGAGCGTACGCGTGAAATTGGCGTACGAAAAGCCATTGGCGCCAAGGGTTCAACCGTCAGGCAGCAATTTCTGATTGAAGCGATTGTGATTGGGCAGATTGGCGGTATTCTTGGAATTATAATCGGAATACTTGTCGGGAACATGGTGTCGGTGATTATTGGTTCGTCCTTTATTATTCCGTGGATGTGGATAATTGTCGGAGTTATTCTCTGTTTTCTGGTGGGAATTATCTCGGGTTATTACCCGGCCCAAAAGGCTGCCCGGCTCGATCCCATTGAATCGCTCAGGTACGAGTAAAAAAAAGGATGCCTTCCGACATCCTTTTTATACCATATATATATAGTACTTTATTTTACAGAATCGATATATTCTACAAGTTCGACAACTTTTAAAGAATAACCCCATTCATTGTCGTACCATGAAACCACTTTTACGAAGTTGTCATTTAGACCGATACCGGCGCCTGCGTCGAATACCGAAGTACATGATTCACCGAGGAAGTCGTTGGAAACCACGGCGTCTTCAGTGTAACCCAAAACACCTTTCAGTTCGCCTTCCGAAGCTTCTTTCATGGCAGCGCAAACCTGTTCGTACGAAGCGCCTTTTTCAAGGCGTACAGTGAGGTCAACCACTGAAACATTGGGAGTTGGCACACGGAAAGCCATACCGGTAAGTTTTCCGTTCAAACTGGGAATAACTTTGCCTACAGCTTTTGCAGCACCGGTTGAAGAAGGAATAATGTTTTGTCCTGCTCCGCGACCGCCGCGCCAGTCTTTTTTCGATGGTCCGTCAACCGTTTTTTGTGTGGCTGTTGTGGCGTGTACTGTTGTCATCAAACCTTCAACAATGCCAAATTTGTCGTGCAGAACTTTGGCAACCGGGGCCAGGCAGTTGGTGGTACACGATGCGTTGGAAACAAAAGTCATGTCGTTGGTGTAGCTTTTGTTGTTTACGCCCATCACAAACATCGGGGTATCGTCTTTCGACGGAGCCGACATAATCACTTTTTTAGCACCTGCAGCGATGTGTCCCTGCGCTTTTTCTTTTGTCAGGAACAAACCGGTTGATTCCACAACATATTCAGCGCCAACTTCGTCCCATTTCAAATCGGCCGGATTGGGTTCCGAAGTAACTCTGATTTTTTTACCGTTTACAACCAGCATTCCGTTTTCAACAGCAACTTCACCATTAAATCTTCCGTGAGTCGAGTCGTATTTCAGCATGTAAGCAATGTAATCAGGATCAAGCAAGTCATTGATCCCAACCACCTCAACATTTTCTTTTGCAACTGCAGCACGGAAAACCAAACGTCCGATGCGGCCAAAACCATTAATACCTATTTTAATTTTTGACATAGTTGTGTAAGTTTTAAATTTATTATAATGAACTATTTGTTTAAATTACTTCAGGTTAATTCCTGAATCAGAAACATATACAAATTAACTACTAAATTTTCACAGTTTCAAATCTGATATTCAAAATCGGGAAACAGACTTCCAACTTTAATGTTAATTTAAAAGAGAACGCCTCACGCCGGTTCCTTTTTTCGATTGTCCCCTGCCGGGGGAGGAGAACAGATTTATCTGTTCGGAGGGGGTTTGTCCCCGTGCAGGCATAAAATATTGAATACTTTGAACAGGTGCTTTTTTCCCGTTTTCTTTTTACTATTTACGGCCACCCCTTCATTCGTCCGGTAAATATTCAATTCTCAGAAAGGTATTTTGTTGTTAAATTGGTTTTTTCCAGTTTATTATGCAGGTTTTTTAGTGTCGGAAAAACCGGGCTTTCAGAAAAAACAGGCCTGGCATATCGTTGCCGGTTGCTGGTTGCCGATTGGTTGCTGCCGAATACCAACTGTTCATCTTCTTTTCAATCTTCACCAATCTCTATCAATCCCCATCAGTCTCCATCCCTATTCTCCGCAGTCGCCCACTGCACCTTTTCCGCCTCCGGTCCTTTTTTGGAATAGGCCGGGCATTTGCAGATTTTACAAGAATACAAGGAAAAAAGAAGGAGAAATATTAAAAGTGGAATAAAACGAATACCGGTTTTAATACTCCGCAATCTGTATATCTTCATTATATAACTCATTTTATCAATTTCAGCAATTCAGAACAGGTAAAAAAAACGAGGAATTTTTCCTCGCAAAATATTTTTTACAACATAAAATGCATCCAATCCCGTCAGTTAAGCGAAAAAAACTTTTTTTTATTGTAAATAATTAAAAAAATTGAAGTAAAATTGCACAAAATAAAACGTGGGCAGACTTGTACAGAACAAAAAAAATGTTAACAAAGCATGGGATTTGTCAATACAGGCCTGTTGATAACAAAGGGAAAAACAAGATATTTTATTCAGCGATTCGTTTGTACATTGCTGATTATTTTATACGTTTGTATTTGTTTATCCTGTAGCAAGAAGGGACGATATAACTAAAACAATGATTAAAAGATTAAATATTTTAAAATCAATCAATCAATTAAGTTCAATTTAAAAAGAAATGCTATGAGAAAAACATCTACCTGG
>CAZXHP010000089.1:8596-14724 GCA_964639655.1 uncultured Mariniphaga sp. | reverse complement strand
AATTTCAATGTCTTCAGTTTTTTATTTCGCGAAAAATACAAATTTAAACAAACCAAATTAATCCTGTAACGAATTAGCCTCTTCATGCGTCTCATAAAACAAAGAAAACAGTAAGCAAATCCATTCGATTAGCGAAAACCGGCAAATGTTTGGTTTTATCCGAAAAAATAGGTTGTTGGTCGAATAAATTAAACAAATTGTAAAGAAAACAGGGACTTTTATACTGATTTAGAAAACAGAAAAGCTATGATTCATTTAAACAACGTACACAAGTCGTATGGTAACGGCAGCAATTCATTGCATGTACTCAAAGGCATCGATTTAAAAATTGAACAAGGTGAATTTGTATCCATCATGGGTTCCTCCGGCTCGGGAAAATCCACACTTTTGAATATTCTCGGGATTCTCGACAATTACGACGATGGTTCCTATTACCTGAACGGTGCCCTTGTAAAAGAGATGTCGGAAAAGCAGGCCGCCCGGTTGCGCAACGAACTCCTGGGATTTGTGTTTCAGTCGTTCAACCTGATATCTTTTAAAAATGCCATGGAGAATGTGGCACTGCCGCTTTACTACCAGGGCATGAACCGCAAAAAACGCAACAAAATTGCGCTGGAGTACCTCGAAAAGCTGGGACTGCTTCCCTGGGCCACCCACATGCCCAACGAGCTTTCGGGCGGACAAAAACAGCGCGTAGCCATTGCCCGGTCGCTTATTACCCAACCCAAAATTATTGTGGCCGACGAGCCCACCGGCGCACTCGATTCAAGCACATCGTATGAAGTGATGGAAATTCTGAAAGAAATTAACGAAGGCGGCATTACTTTAGTCATTGTAACACACGAACACGACATTGCTGCCATGACCCAGAAAATTATCAGGTTGAAAGACGGTGTTATTTCAGAGATCATTAAAAACGGTGAATTGCAGGAATGGAAACACCAGTACCAAAAAGAGCTGGAAATTGCATGAAGAAGTTTGCAGTCGCAGTTTTCGGTCTCACTGAGTAGTTGCGAAACTTTTATCCAGGTACTTTAAACTTTAAACTCGAAACTTTAAACAGACATGTTCGACATCGACAAATGGCAGGAGATATTTGCCACCATCAAAAAAAATAAAATGCGCACCTTCCTCACCGGCTTTTCGGTGGCCTGGGGAATTTTTATGCTCATGATTTTGCTGGGCGCCGGAAACGGACTGAGCAACGGTGTTGCACAAAATTTTATGCGCGATGCGGTTAATGCCATGTGGCTGTGGAGCGGACGTACCAGTATTCCGTACCAGGGAATGAAAGAAAACAGGCAGATCCGTTTTACCAATGCCGACTACGACCTGATTAAAGAACTGAATGGAATTGAATACACATCAGGCAGGTATTTTATTTCGGGAAACCGGTTTGCTTACGGCAGCGAGTTTGGCGAATACACTGCAATCACCTGCCATCCGGAATTAAAAGAGGTGGAATCTATCGAAATAACAAAAGGGCGCTTCATAAACGAAGTCGATATAAAGGAAACGCGGAAATCGGTGGTTCTCGGAAAAGATATTTACGACGCTTTGTTCAAAAACAAAGAAGCCATCGGCGAATATGTAAAAATAAACAACGTTCCGTTTAAAGTCGTGGGAATTTGCCTTGAAGGTGGAGGTACCCGCCACCGGAATGCCTATGTTCCGGTAACCACTGGTCAGAAAGTATTTAACGGCGCCAACCGGCTGCACAATTTCGCGCTTACCATAAACGCCAATTCCATTGAAGAAAGCAAAGCCATTGAAGAGCGCGTTCGCACAACGCTGGCCCGAAAACATAAATTCGATGCAACCGACCGGGCTGCTTTGGGTTCGTACAACAAACTCGAAAACTACCTGCAAACCATGCGCATTTTCGAAGCCATTAAAATATTCATCTGGATAATTGGTGCCGGAACGCTCATTGCCGGGGTGGTTGGCGTGAGCAACATTATGCTGATTGTGGTAAAAGAACGTACCAAGGAAATTGGAATCCGCAAGGCCATTGGGGCAAGTCCGGCATCGGTTGTTGGACTCATTTTACTGGAATCGATTCTCATTACTACCATCGCCGGCTACATCGGACTTGTTTTGGGCACCGGACTAATGGAAGGACTGAACTTTTTTGTGGAACAGCAGTTTGCTGCATCGGCAGCATCAAACGGAGGAAACGGCGATATGATTTTTCGAAATCCTACGGTGGATTTGAATATTGCGGCTACTGCCACCATGCTGTTAATTTTTGCCGGCGCCATCGCAGGATACATTCCGGCCAAACGTGCCGCACGCATTAAACCCATCGAAGCGTTGAGGGATGAGTGAATGGAGATTTATTGAGATTGACAGGGATTTGTTGTGAAAAATTGAGATTGGTGGAGATTGACTGAAATTAACAGAGATTAACTGTGTTTAGGAAAATTTGGAAAATTAACAGAAAAACCCGAAACCCGGAACCCGAAACCCGAAACCCGGAATTGGGAACTGGGAACTCAAAACTTTAAACTGAGATGTTTGATTTAGACCTTTGGAAAGAGATAATCGACGCGCTGAAAAAGAACAGGATGCGCAGTTTTATGACAGCCTTCGGGGTATTCTGGGGGATTTTTATGCTCATCATTATGTCGGGAGCAGGCCGGGCGCTGGAAAATGGCATCATGGACGGCATAAAGGCATTTGCAACCAATTCGGCCTTTTTCTGGACCGAACGCACGAGCAAACCGCATGAAGGATTTCAGCGCGGAAGAAGGTGGGATTACAAAAATGCCGACATCCAATACATACGGGCAAATATAAAGGATGTGGAATACCTTTCACCCCGGCTGTTCGGGCCCAATACCTACGGCGGTGACAACACTGTTCGGGGCATTAAAACCGGGGCGTTCAACATTTACGGCGACTATCCCGATTTTTACAAAATCGACCCGTGGACACCCATAAAAGGTCGGTTGCTGAATGAAATCGACATCATGCAAAACCGAAAAGTCTGCATTATTGGCGAGCGGGTTGCCGAGGTAATGTTTGCCGAAAATGAGGATCCCATTGGCGAATACCTGAAAATTAACGGAGTTTATTTTCAGGTGGTTGGGGTAGTTCATCCTGAAACGCGCATAAACATTGGCGGCGGACAAAAAAATGAAGCCATTATGATACCGTTCAGTACCATGCAGCGCACCTATAATATGGGGGATGTAGTGCACTTTTTCTCCGTTACTTCTGTTCCGGGAGTACCGGTAAGCCGGGTGGAAGAACGGTTGAAAGAACTGCTGAAAAACCGGCATCACGTTGCACCGGATGACCTCCAGGCTATTGGTTCATTTAACATCGAAGTAGAATGGAAAAAATATAATGCATTGTTCAACGGCATTCAAATTCTCACCTGGATTGTGGGAATCGGAACGCTGCTGGCCGGAATTATCGGCGTCAGCAATATTATGATGGTCATCATCAGGGAACGCACGCAGGAAATTGGCATTCAACGGGCCATTGGCGCAACGCCGGGAACGGTGATGCTGCACATTGTAATGGAAAGTGTATTCCTGACGGTTTTGGCAGGTTACATTGGGCTGGCGCTTGGCGTTGGCTTGCTCGAATTGCTCAGTATGGCGCTCGACAGCGGAGGCGACGAAATCTTTTTCCGGCGGCCCGAAGTCAGTTTTAAAATGGCGGTTTCAGCTTTAACCGTTTTGGTTTTTGCCGGAATTTTTGCCGGAATGATTCCCGCACGCCGGGCGGTGAAAATTAAACCTATCGACGCCATCAGAGAAGAAAAATAAAAACAGAAAACGAAACAAATAAAAACAAGAGTCATGAAGAAAGTATTCAGAATTTTAGGAATTGTACTATTAATCGGGGCGTTCGGGGGAACCCTTTTTTTCCTTTACAACAAATCGAAAAAGAAACCCGATGTATTTGAAACTCAGAATCCGTTTGTAAGCGATGTAGTGAAAAAAACTGTAGCCACCGGTTCGGTGGTGCCGCGCTTCGAGATCGACATTAAACCACAGGTTTCGGGAATTATCGACGAACTTTTTGTGGAAGCCGGCGACAAAGTGGAAAAAGACCAGGTGGTTGCCCGTATTAAAATTATTCCCGACATGGTTACGCTCAATTCAGCCGAAACCCGGTTGAACCGTGCAAAAATCAATTTCGAGGATGCTAAAAACGATTTCGGGAGACAGCAGGGACTGTTCGATAAAAATGTAGTTTCTTACGAAGAGTTCAAAAATGCCAAAGTGGCTTACGATTCGGCCAAAGAAGAACTCACCGCCGCAGAAAATAACCTCGAATTAATTAAAAACGGTGTAACAAAAAAGGCCGAAACCACTACTAATACACTTGTGCGTTCAACAATCACGGGCACAGTGCTGGATGTTCCGGTAAAAGTGGGCAACTCGGTGATACAATCGAACACGTTCAACGACGGAACAACAATCGCTACCGTGGCCAACATGAACGATATGATTTTTGAAGGCAAAGTGGACGAAACTGAAGTGGGAAAAATAAATTCCGGTATGCCTATTGAACTGGAAATTGGCGCCATCGAGAAAGAGAAATTTCAGGCCGAACTGGAATACATTTCACCGAAAGGAGTTGAAGAAAACGGAGCCATTCAGTTTGAAATAAAAGCCAGCGTTCAGTTACAGGAAGGCCAGTTTATACGCGCCGGATACAGCGCCAATGCCAACATCGTTCTCGATCGGAAAGACAGCGTTTTGGTCATTCCCGAGGGATTGCTGAAGTTTGAAAACGATTCGTCGTATGTTGAAGTTCAAACCGCAACGGAACAGCAGTTCGAAAAACGACCTGTGCAAACCGGCCTGTCCGATGGAATTAATATAGAAATTACAACAGGGTTAAACAAAAACGATAAGGTGAAAGGGGAAAAAATCGACCCGAAAAAACTAAAAGAAGAAAAGGCCAACCAGGGTTAGTCCAGATAAAATGGTTGGGTTTATTAATTTAGCCTGATTAAAAAAAAGTAAAATGAAGAAAACAATTGCACTTTTAACGGGGATTTACTTTATGTTTTCAGCATTTATGGTTAGTGCCCAGAATACCTGGTCGCTGCAGGAATGCATCGGTTATGCGCTGGAAAACAACATCCAGATCAAACAGCAGGGGTTAAACACCCAATACAATGAAAACCTGGTTCACCAGGCCAAATCCGACCGGCTGCCCAACCTGAATGCCGGGGCCTCGAACAACTACAGCTTTGGCCGTTCGCTGAATAACGAAAACGTTTATGAAAATGTAAACTCTACGGCATTAAACGGTTATATACAGTCGAATGTAACGGTTTTCAACGGGTTCACCCTGCAAAATACGGTTAAACAAAATGAACTTGATTTAAAGGCAGCGCTACACGACATGCAAAAAGCCAAAGACGATTTAATTCTGAACGTTGCGGCTTCCTACCTCGAAATCCTGTTTGCCGAAGAGCTGACACTGATTGCCGAAGCTCAGGTTGAAGTGACCCGGCAGCAAATTGAACGCACCCAAAAGCTTGTGGACGCCGGAAGCCTGGCCCGCGGTGCCCTGCTCGAAATCGAAGCCCAACTGGCGCGCGAAGAATTACAACTGGTAAACGACCAAAACCGGGTGCAGCTGGCGTACCTCAGCCTGTTTCAGTTGCTGGAACTGCCCGTGGAAAAAAGTTTCACCATAGAAAAACCCAGACTTCCTGAAATTAAAGCGAATGTAACCATGCTCAACTCATTCGATGTGTTTAATAATGCTATGAATGTGCGACCGGAAATCAAAGCTGCACAACTCCGTGTGGAAAGTGCCCGGCGGCAACTCGATATTGCCAAAGGATACAACTACCCGACCCTGAGTTTTGGGGCGAATTACAACAACCAGTATTTTAATATTTTGAACAGTGAAATGCCGCAACTTTCTTTCAACGAACAACTCAAAAGCAACAGCAGGTATGGTTTTGGATTAAGTCTGAATATCCCGATTTTCAACCGCTTTCAGGTGAAAAACGGAATATCGAACGCGAAGCTGCAAATTGCCGATTACGAATACCGGCTGCAAACCGCACGCAATGTGTTGCGTAAAGACATTGAACAGGCTTATACCAATGCGGTAGCCGCGCTTAACAAATACATTTCGAGTGAAAA